>SEDW01000992.1 GCA_004193325.1 Pseudomonadota bacterium
GAGGCTGCCTTTGACTACGGCCTGCTCACAGCCGCTCAAATAACGATCAGCCGGGCGACGGAAAGAAGCGAGGAGCGGAGCGGTTTTGATCTTGCCCCGAGGACCGCAGCCCGCTTGACGAGTTAAATCTCGGTTTCGCGGCTAAGAGATTTTATTTGCTGGCCGGCCGAATTGCGGACGGAGCTGGACGCGGGTTAAAAGATTCGGCATATTATTTTCAGGCTTTTTTCTCGTCTTCTGAAGGATATGCCCTGTGGATTTGAAATTATATCTGATCAGTTTTTTCTCATCCTTCACCGCGCTCTTCGCGATCGTCGATCCTTTTGCGCTTATTCCCGTGTTCCTGACGATGACGGATCGATTTACGCCGGCTGAACGTCGCCACGTCTGCTCGAAAGCGGCGATTATCGCATCCTGTATTCTCCTGTCCTTTGCCGTTGCAGGGGAAAAGATCTTTCATCTCTTCGGCATTTCGATCCCGGCTTTTCAAATCGCCGGTGGAATTTTATTGCTCCGCTTCGGTATCGAACAGCTGAGTGCTGACCGGGAACGCGTAAAACGTGAGGAAGAGAGCGAGTCCTTCGAGCGTCAGGACATTTCCATCTTTCCCCTAGCCACTCCCCTACTCGCGGGGCCTGGATCGATCTCGACTGTCGTAATCCGTTCTTCGACAATTCACACCGTGGTGGACGAACTCCTTTTCCTTCTTTCGATCATCAGTGTCTTCATCATCACCTACTTCCTGCTTCGCAGTGCGCCTTATCTCTATCGCCTTTTACGCCGCACAGGTCTGAACCTCTTGACCCGCATCATGGGCATCATCCTGACCGCGATGGCTGTGCAATACATCATTAATGGACTCACCACCATCTGGCAGCAGCTGCAGGCGGGTTGAGGAAGGAGTCAGGAGATGACTCGCCTTTCTCTCGTTTCTCCCTTAAGATAATGGGGAATAGGAGAATGACGATGCGCTTAATCGCCCTTTGTTTGCTACTGACAGCCACTCAAGTTTCGGCCGCAACACCAGCTCCAGCAGCCCCTACGGCTGTTCAAGCGACTCCCGCGACCAGTTCAACCGTTGACTTCGAACTCCGTGACCCAAAGACTAAAGAGGTCTATTTCACCGGCAGTGAGAAGACGAGTCAAGACGGCAAAGCCATTCTTAAAGAAACTCTTTATTTTGATGCCGCGAAAAAAGAAGTCCAAAAGGACAGCTTTTCCTTCGAAGCTGCATCTCTTCGTCCTATAGATTTTAGCTCTTCGAACAGTTTGACTGGCGAATTCAGTAAAATCGTTCCGAACGAAGCCCAAGGCCTACAAATTGAATATCGGCCATCCCTCGAGGCTAAGACCGGCTCAGGCGTCGTTAAATCCGATGCCAGGACCTATTTGGCTAGTGCGGCCGGGGATTTGATTCTGCAGAACTGGGATCATCTGGTGGCGGGCAAAGCGATCAAGTTTGAACTTGTGGTGCCCTCTCGTCTCGAGTCGATTCCGTTTCAACTCGTCCGTCGTGAGAC
>SEDW01000993.1 GCA_004193325.1 Pseudomonadota bacterium
TGATTCGCAGTACCTTCATCATCGGTAAGGATGGCAAGGTCAAACACGTGATGCCGAAGGTGAATACCAAGACGCATCATGATGATGTTTTGAAGTGGATTGCAGAGAATTTAGTTTAGCTGACGAGGATCCGGTCCTTTGATGGGGGCCGGATTTTTTTGCGCGAAAGGACCGCTCTTGCCATTTACCCTGTCCCACGTTGCAGCGGTTTTACCCTTAAAGCATAAACGGTTAAGCTTGGTGGCGATGATCATAGGATCAACGTCGCCTGATTTTAGCTATATCCTCGAACTCGTCGGGCCTTCCCTCGAAGTGCATAATGCACTCGGAATTTTTTATTTTTGTATCCCGATTTCAGTCGTTCTTTGGTGGTTCTATTCGAAGTACTTGAGAAAGGCTTGGGAAGAGATTTTTCCCTGGCTTTCACTGACTGAAAAGGTAGGCCCGTTATGGGCTGCGATCTCAGCGGCTATCGGAGCCGCAACTCACATCGTTTGGGATGGCTTCACGCACCGGACAGGCTTTTTTGTTCAGAGAATTGATGTTCTCAATGAAGTCGCATTCAGCCTCGGTGGACGCGACCTTGCTTGGTACAAGCTCTTGCAATATGCGAGTTCGCTCGTGGGGGCGCTCGTTGTCCTGGCTGCAATTTATGTGACTGTGAACTGTGATCCACTGAATCGCTGGATCGGGTCGTGGAAAAAACTCTGGGCAGTCCTCTTCAGTTGTCTTGCCCTGGCCCTTTTGTTTAGCGCTCCATTGCTCACTCTGCTCATGCAGGTGGAAGGCCCGAAGATAGAGAATATTGTCGTTTGGATTGCTTTTCGATCGCTGGGGGCGCTCGCGATCGTTTTTGTTGCTTATCCCCTATATGAGAGGCTTAGAGCTAAAGGCTGAGCGGCAGGTCTGTCTCGTCCCGGCTTCATTGAAACGAAAACAGCCCACTCTGCACAGCCGAGCGGTCCACCCGTTGCGGCGACTGATGATAGAGCATTTCTTCAACGCTCGATCCGTATTTGGAAAAGCTGCTGCGCTCCAAGTTGAAGTACTTAATCAGATCCATGATCCAAAACGGTACTTGGGTCGTGCACTTGAGTTCAAGGATTACATTCGAATCCCAGCTGAATTTCAAAGGATTGTCGTAGTTCTTCATCTCGAGCTTCGAGGGATCGACGTTATATTCGTAGCTGTCGCAGTACTTTAGATTCATGTCGAAGGTCACGCGCGCGTAGTCATCGATCTCTGAGAGATATGCCTTGCGCCGGTATTGGGTGAGGATCTTCGGTTCAGCCGCATGCATCGAAGCCAGGCGTTCAAATATAGAGAAGTTCTTGGATTGCACATCGATTTCTGAATAAACAGGCTGCTCACTGCGGCCTTCGAAATGCTGATCCCAAATCTCTTTCGAGATCGGGCAACGAAACTTTCTGACAAATCCGCTTTCCTTGAATTTGACCTCGAGAAAGTAGGGTCCGATAGGCTCATCGCCATAGCTGCGAATGCGCATATTGAAGCGTCG
>SEDW01000994.1 GCA_004193325.1 Pseudomonadota bacterium
GCTTTACACTCCGCGCGAGATGAAGCACCAATTCAAAGATTCAGGCGCCAAGGCTTTGGTGATCCTAAATTTCTTCCTCGATAAACTCGAAGAGATTATCAAAGACACCGACATTCAACATGTGGTTGTGACGAGTATCGGCGATCAGATGCCAGCCTGGAAAGGCCTTCTGATCGACACCGTTCTCAAGATCAAAGGCGAAGTTCCAAAACATGGCCTCAACGTCACCAATTTTAAATCCGCGTTGAGTGCTGGTTCTGGAAATTCCTACAAGAAGCCGCGTATCAATCTCGACGATGTCGCGGTCCTTCAATATACGGGCGGTACGACTGGGCCTTCAAAAGGCGCTATGCTGACACACAGAAATATTATCGCCAATATGAAGCAGATTCAGGCCTGGGCAAGTCCTTATGTGACCGAAGGCGAAGAAGTGGTCCTTACCGCTTTGCCGCTCTATCACATCTTTGCCCTCTCCGTGAATTTCCTCGCATTCCTCACCCTTGGTGGTGAAATGCTGCTCGTGCCGAAGCCGGTGCCGATCATCAATACAGTTAAACTCTTCAGCAAATATAGAATCACGGTGATGACGGGTATCAACACCCTCTTCAACGCGATGAACAATAATCCTGAATTTCAGGCGAATCCTCCAAAGACTCTCAAGTTCGCGGTAGCGGGCGGGATGGCTTTGCAGGCTTCCGTCGGCGAAGAATTTCAGCGCCTCACTGGGACTCGGGTGGTCGAAGGTTACGGTCTGACTGAAGCTTCGCCCGTGACTCACTGTAACCCGATTCACCTCGCTATTCCCTACGGCTCCATCGGTGTGCCGGTGCCTTCGACCCTCGCGGAGATCCGTGATGACGATGGCAAGGTTCTGCCTCAGGGTGAAGTCGGCGAACTCGTCGTTAAGGGCCCTCAGGTGATGGCTGGTTACTGGAAAAATGATGCGGAGACTGCTAACGCGATCCGTGACGGCTGGCTCTTCACCGGTGATATGGCGAAGATGGACGAGAAAGGTCTCTTCTACATCGTCGATCGGAAGAAGGACATGGTCCTCGTTTCGGGCTTTAATGTTTATCCGAACGAAGTGGAAAGTGTTCTTGCTGCGCATCCTAAGGTTCTCGAAGCTGCGGTTATCGGTGTGCCGGATGCAAAAAGCGGTGAATCGGTTAAAGCCTTCGTCGTGAAAAAAGATGAGAGCCTCACCGAAGAGGATCTCAAAAAATACTGTGAAAAAGAACTGACTGGCTACAAGCGGCCAAGACACTACGTCTTTGTCAAAGAGCTGCCGAAGTCGAACGTGGGTAAAATCCTGCGGAAAGATCTTCGCGATAAAGTCTGATCGATCGAAAATAACAAGATGAAAAGGGGAAGCTGATTGCTCAGCTTCCCCTTTATGTTTGCGTCGTTCAATCTCTTGCGAACTACTTGATCTCAATCGTGAGATTCATCGGCGTCGAGCCTCGGAGATAACTAAAGGAGGCTGTCTGAGCATTCTTGAGGCCGCCGAGTGCCCGAATCG
>SEDW01000995.1 GCA_004193325.1 Pseudomonadota bacterium
CCCGATCGGAGGACTGACGCAGCTCCATGCTCTGGGGCTTTACGATACGGACCTGAAAGACGTATCCTTCGTGGCGAAGCTGCCGCTCCTGGAAGATCTCATTTTAGGCACAAATGAAATAGCCGACGTCAAAGCTCTCGCCGCACTCGCGAAATTGAAGCGGCTCGACCTCTCCTCGAATAAAATCACCGACATCTCATCTCTTGCGAATAAAGAGGAGCTTTCGGTTCTCGATATCGGCTCGAACAGCATCAGCTCGGTGGGCGTGCTCAAGACTTCTCCGAAGCTGGTGAATCTCGATGTCTCGAATAATGTGAGTCTAAGGCATGCCGAGCTTCTCAGCTCACCTGGTCTCGAGTTTTTGGATGTGCGAAAAACCGGTCTGACCGATTGTGCGGTGTTGAGTGACCTCGTCAAACTCAGAGAACTCGTCATGGCTCAGAACGAACTAAGCCAGATCAATTGCCTTGCGAAAATGAGTCAGCTGACTCTGCTCAATGTGCAGGCAAATAAAATTGCAAGCCTCAGCGGCATCGAAGATCACAAGGGCCTAGTCACCCTGATTGCCTCCGCGAATGCCATCGTGGACCTCAGTCCCCTTGCTGCGTTGAGCAATATCGAAACTTTAAATCTTGCTGGTAATAACATCGTGAGCCTGGTGCCCCTCATCAATCTGATGAAGATATCGAGCTTTCGCATCACAGCCAATCCGATCTCGATTATGGAGGGCAAGAATAAAACCTCCTGTCCAACCGAAGAATCGGTAAGTCCGGCAATCCGTAGTTTCTGTCAGTCCTGAGGTGACTATGTCTCGCTTTGTAGAAAACATTCTATTCGTTTTTACGCTGACAGGTCTTTTGGCCTGCACCCCGGCGGGCGAGTCTGAGCGTTCCAAAAAAGCTCCCGCATCAGGAAATAACGGGGCGCAGGAGAGCGCGCCGAAAGAAAAGAACGATGCAGAGAGTGGCAATGAAACGGAATCGGTTTCGATTCCAAGTAATATCACCGGCGCGCTTCTAACCTGTGCGCTTCGAAAAGAAGCTTCGGTCAAAGATCTTGAAACCGAAATCGGCTGTCTCCTGAGCGATCCTGTAAGCGGGAAAAAGATTGCTGAGAATCCGCTTCTGTCCTTTTCTAGCAACGATCCCATAAAGGTTTCATCGGAAGCGCAGCCGGGCGCTTCGATCTACCACGTTCTCTATCGCATCAAGGGGGCGAGTCAGGACGAGATTCGCCTGGCAGCTCAGACTGCTGTGGCGATCGTGATCTATGACAGTACGAAGGTGAAGCAGGAAAAAATCTACAATGTGCTGAAGCCAGCCATTGAACTGGACGACTATCAGGCGCCGATCGTTCGCGATCAGTCAATCGATGCGGATAATCCTGGATCACTGTGATGGGATTCACTGTACGATGGATTTACCCGACGAAGCTTTGGCACTCGCCTGCAGACGGCCGATAAAAAAGCTATTGCCCTGAACCGCCTCAATCTTATTAAGACGAGTCCGTTCCGGCTCA
>SEDW01000996.1 GCA_004193325.1 Pseudomonadota bacterium
GAATACTATGAGTTTGTTAAAGACGGTGGCTATCGCGATCAGAAATACTGGTCGGATGAAGGCTGGCGCTGGCGAACCTTCCGCAACGTGAAATGGCCAAGCTTTTGGGTGCCGGTTGGTCCTCAGGGTGCGCACCAATTCGCATTAAGAACAATGTTTGAAGTGATCAGCATGGCCTGGGATTGGCCGGTTAACGCCAACTATCACGAAGCGAAAGCTTTTGCCGCGTGGAAATCGGAGAAGGAGGGCCGGGGTGTTCCGCTTCGTCTTCTCACAGAAGCCGAGCATCACGCGCTTCGCCGTGATCATGCTCCTGGCGCCTCTAAAAAAGATATCGAAGCGGCCTTTGATTCCTTATCGCGAAAAAATTTGAACAGCAGTCTCGCGTTTGGTAGCGAGAGTCCGGTCGCCGGCGACAAGTCAGAAGACTTTGTAGACATCTTTGGCAACGTCTGGCAATGGCTTGAGGATCACTTTCATTTTCTCCCTGGATTTGCTGTGCATCCTCTCTATGACGACTTCAGTACGCCTTGCTTTGATGGGCGTCATCAGATGATCATGGGCGGAAGTTTTGTCAGTGCCGGCGATGAAGCATCGGTGCACGCACGCTTTCACTTTCGTCCTCATTTTGGTCAGCACGCAGGCTTTCGTCTTGTCGATCCATTGGTCACCGGCAACAACGGATCCTTACAGCAGATTGAAAAAGTGGATGACGATCTTAAGGACGAAAACAAGACGCGCCTTCAGCAACTCTTCGCCTCTTTCTCCAAAGACGAAGAACTGCTTATCGAAGCCATGATCAGTCCGGAAAAACTCAATCGCAATGTTTTCCCTGCATTGATTGCCAAACATGTCTTGCCAAATCTGCCTCGCGACTCCCGAACTTTGGAAGTCGGCTCAGGAGTCGGTGCCTTGACCTATCGCCTTGCGACCATGGGGCTTCGCACGACGGGTTGTGATATTTCCAAACTCGCTATCGATACTTCACGCGAATGGCAAGCGGCTGGCAAAGTCAATTATGTGAATCCTGACAACGGGGAAGAACTGACGGTCAACCTCGATGCCGAAGCCTTGAAAAGACTGGATTGGCGCCAATCGGATGCGAGCAGTCTGCCAGCCGAATGGTATGACTATAACCTTGTCATCCTCAACCGGGTCTTGAGTCAGCTGCCTTCCCCCAAAGGCTTATTGAGTCGCTTGAGTGGTGAGCGTGGTCTCGTTAAAGTCGGCGGTTATGTCTTGATCACCGATCGTTACTCCTGGTCGGAACGTTCCACTCCACGCACACTCTGGATCGAGAAAGATCAACTGCCTGAAGCGATGGGAACGCGATTCAAAAAGATTGAATCCGGTCGCTGCTTTCACGTCGAACGTCCCGGCAAGGATCTGGCCGCCGTTGGCCGTTTGCACTTTAGTCTCTGGAGACGCGAATCGTGAGCGAAAAGAAACGTTCACCCTTCGATTGGTCCTCCAAAGAAATCGAAGCTGCGTATAGCAGCTTCGCTAAAAGCATCGGA
>SEDW01000997.1 GCA_004193325.1 Pseudomonadota bacterium
GGATTCGTACACTCCTCCGAGAAGGGCCCAAACTTTATCAGAAGGAATTGGGCAACGATCATCTTCATCGCGAGCTGCGCACCCTCTACCGCCGGGCGCGTATCCTCAGGATTGCGATCATTACCGAAACAGCCTCCATATTTGCTATTTCACTCACGATTTTCGCTATGTTCTTTTCCCTCAGCTTTAATATCGATGTGATGTTTGGTCCTCAGTTTCTCTTTATCGCGAGTCTTGTACTCCTGATGGTGGGCCTGGGGCTTTTTATCCAGGATTACGCATTGTCCCTCGATTGCATCGAAAACGATATGGATGTGCGGTCGGATATGAACGTCGCCGCCGAGCAGTCTCGTTCGCTCTTCGATAAACTACCCAAAAACTAGTCCCAGGTTGAATCTCTATGTCACTTCAGTTGCTTGCCTTTCGATTGCTCTTGGTCCTCGTCTCCTCAACTTTTCTAAAGCCAGTATATGCAGCCGAAGTGACGACGAGCCAGCTTGTCGTCACACGCAGTGAGGTGACGGCGGCTATTGAAGGCCTTGCCGATCTGAACGGCTTTCCTGCCGATGAGAGTCTGCTCGCCATCGTGGAAAAATTTTATCAGCTCGCCCCAGTGAAGGTTTTAGATCAAAAGGCTCGCGAAGATCTTTTGCAGAAAGAAAACATCGCTCTCTGGACTGGAGTCGTTGATGAATTCAGCGGACTTGCAGAGATTCTTTTCGAGGATTCGTCAGCGAAGACATTAAAGCAAAAAGAGTTTGATCGTTATCAACTGACGCTCTCGAAGTTTAAGTCATCGATCAACAGCTATGTGCTTTCGATTCATCCTGGGTTTCAGTTTCTGGACATGAGCAAACTCGCGGCCTCCCATCAGGGTCAGGCTGTGACGATCGCCGTCTTTGATGTGTTCGACATGAGTCTTCTAAAAGAGCAGCAAAAACGGTTTCCTCAAGCCACTATCGATCCCGTAGTCAGCTTCGGCAAACCCCTGAGTCTCTCGCATGGAAATGTCGTCATCGACATTATTCTCCGCATCGCACCAGCCGCGCATATCGTTCCTGTTTGGGCGGATGCCAAAGATTATACGAAGGTGATGCTCTACCTGCAAACTCGTACCGACATCGACATCGTGAACATGAGCCGTGCCTTTGCAGAAGCGAGTGATCACCAGGGGATCGATCCAGACTTTAAAAAAGCACTTAAGACCTTCACCAAAGATCGTATTCTCACCAAAGCTCTCGGCAATAGCGGTACGAATCTCGCGGGACAAGTGACGGCGAAGCGTCAGGCCGAAGGTCTCGGGCCGGTCAACAATCTTTCCTCCTACGACATCAAACTCGTTGCCGATACCTACAGCGAAGGGGATGGAGAAGTGCCTGACCTTCTACTCTTTGCCATCAATCTCTCACTCTTCGCCGATGATATTGCTCTTTCTGCAACAGTACCTGGGGATGTTTCCGCAATCCGGTCGCGCAGCCTGGGCGTTCCTGCTGAAGGTGTTTGGTCCCCGAGCA
>SEDW01000153.1 GCA_004193325.1 Pseudomonadota bacterium
GGTTTTTGTTATACCGAAACCTGGAGTGCGGGCACCTACATTGCCAACTCCGGACTCATTATATTTCCTGAGTTCCGTAATCTCGGAATCGCGCGTGACCTCAAAGACTTTGCGTTTCGCGAGTCAAGAAAAGCCAATCCCCAGGCCAAATTCTTTGGCCTTACGACCAGTCTTGCTGTGATGAATATCAACAGTGAGCTTGGCTACCGCCCTGTGACCTTCAGTGAACTGACTCAGGACGATGAGTTCTGGGACAGCTGTAAGAGTTGCGTGAACTACCCCACGCTGCAAAGCAAAGACCGTAAGAACTGTCTTTGCACGGCAATGCTCTTCGATCCATTGCTCGAAGCCCGCCGGCTTGAGCGGCAGAGTCAGAGACAAATTTTTGAGCTCCAAAAAAAGGTGCAAAACCTATGAAACATGTCGCTGTCATCGGAGCCGCCGGCTATGCCGGGGGAGAGCTCTTGCGTCTGCTTTTCGATCATCCTCATATCGCCTCGGTCCAATGCATCAGTCAGAGTCAGAAGGGTCTGCCTCTGACAGCTGTGCATGACGATATGTTTATGCATGGAAACAAGCTTTTCAGCGACACGCTCGAGAGCTGTGACGTCGTATTTCTTTGCGGCGATCACGGCCAATCGCAAAGGCTGATCGATGAGCAAAAAGTTTATGAAAAATCGTCGGCCGTCATCGACCTCAGTCAGGATTTTCGTGACGGCAGCGAAGGTTACATTTACGGTCTGAGTGAAGTCTACAGCGAGGCGATTCGCGGGACCAAACGTCTCGCCAATCCGGGTTGTTTTGCGACCGCTATTCAACTGGCAATCGCGCCACTCGCGAAGGCTGGTCTTTTGAAGAGCGAATTGCACATTACCGGCATTACCGGATCGACCGGCGCGGGCCAAAAGTTGCAAAAAACTTCGCACTACTCCCAGCGAAACCAAAATATGAGTAGCTACAAGGTTTTTGAGCATCAGCATTTGACTGAGATCCGAGCGACAGTTCTTAGCCTTCAGGGCGAAGTGCCAAAGCTTCATTTCGTGCCAATTCGTGGACCATTCAGCCGAGGGATTTTCGCATCAATGTATTGCGAGACCGATCTATCGCAAGCGCAAATCCTTGAGATTTACGGAGACTTCTATACAAAGTGCCCCTTCGTCCACATCGGGAGCGACGAAGTCACGTTGAAATCTGTGGTGAACAGCAACCATGCGCGTCTGCAATTGAATGTGCATGATGGAATGCTGCACATCGTCTCCTGTATCGACAACCTCTTGAAGGGTGCGAGTGGTCAGGCGATACAAAACCTTAATCTTATGATGGACTGGCCCCAGACTGCCGGTCTTGGCCTCAAACCTTTGGCTTACTGATAGGAGCGCTTATGAAAACCCTGGCTGTCTACCCAAAGATTAATCTCAAGATCGAGAGCTCCAAAGGTCTCTGGCTCCTTACAGAAAGCGGTCAGCGCATCCTCGACTTGTATAGCGGTCATGGCGTGATCTCGATCGGTCATTCGCATCCTCGTTTTGTCTCGCGACTAAGCGAGCAGCTCCAGAGCTTTGCCTACTATTCCAATCTCGTCCCACTCAAAGAGCAGGATGAACTCTGTCAGGCACTCGGAGAATTGAGCGCTTGTCCGGACTATAACCTGTTCTTTTCGAACTCGGGTGCCGAAGCGATTGAAAACGCTTTGAAAGCTGCGTCGATGATCAGTGGCCGTAAAGAAGTCGTGGCGATGCGTGGAAGCTTTCACGGCCGAACGTCCCTCGCGGCGCAAATCACCGATGCCTCAAAGCTCTGTTCCCCAATCAACAGCGGACTCACAGTCCACTGGCTGACCCTTAATGATATCGAAGCTGCCCGAAAGGTGATCAACGATCAGACTGCTGCCGTCATCATCGAAGGCATTCAGGGCGTTGGTGGGATTCATGAAGGAGGCAGTGAGTTCTGGCAGGAGCTCTCGAAGCTTTGCCATGAAAAAGGCGCGCTACTTATCGCCGACGAAATTCAATCAGGTATGGGCCGAACCGGTGACTTCTTCGCCTTTCAAAATAAAGGCGTGAAGCCCGACATCATCTGCACAGCGAAGGGCCTCGGCAATGGCTTTCCCATCGCCGCCACCTGGCTGCATGAACGCTTTAGTCTGCCCATGGGATCCCTGGGTTCGACCTTTGGTGGTGGGCCGCTTGCCTGTCGCGCGGCGCAAGCTGTGTGTGAAGTGATTGCTTCGGAAAAATTGATGGCAAATGCCAAGGCTCGAGGTGAGCAGCTCATGCGAGGGCTCAAGGATATTGACGGCCTTATCGATATAAGAGGCCGTGGACTCATGCTGGCCTTCGACTTGAGCGGGCCTTCTGAAGAATTCCGGATGAGGCTTTTGCACAAGCACGGCATCATCACAGGCAGTGCTTCGAACAAGACCACGGTGCGTCTCCTCCCTCCCCTTTCCGTGACGAAAGAGGACTGTGAATTCTTTCTCCAAAAACTCAATCTTTGCATGCTGGAAACGATATGAAACAATTTCTCAGTGCTCTCGATGTCGACAACGTTCCAAAACTTGTAGAGGAAGCTCTCGCGCTCAAGGCCGATCCCTGGGCCTTTGAGACTCTCGGCAAGAGAAAAACACTCGGGCTAGTCTTCTTTAACCCAAGCCTCAGAACGCGTCTAAGCACACAAAAGGCAGCGCAGCAGCTCGGCATGAATATCCTGACGATCAACATCGGACAGGAGGGCTGGGCTCTGGAAATGGAAGATGGCGCGATGATGAACGGAGGCAAAACCGAGCACATCAAGGAGGCCTCGGGCGTCCTCGCCCAGTATTGCGATATTATCGGCGTGCGCTGTTTTCCTGAACTTAAAGATCGAAACTATGACTACGAAGAAACCGTTCTGCGGAAGATCATTCAATACAGTGGCCGTCCCGTGATCAGCCTCGAATCGGCAACCCTGCATCCTCTGCAGTCGCTCGCCGATGTGATGACGATCAAGGAGCAGAGCCGTGTGGCGAAACCCAAAGTCGTCCTGAGCTGGGCACCGCACTTCAAAGCGCTGCCTCAGGCGGTGGCAAATTCCTTTTCGCAGTGGATGCAATATATCGACTGTGATTTCACGATCACCCACCCAGAGGGTTATGACCTTAATCCGGAATTTGCCGGCAAGGCTAAGGTCACGCATGATCAGCGCGAGGCTTTCGAAGGCGCGGATTTTGTTTACGTGAAAAACTGGTCGAGCTACGAGCAGTACGGGCAGATTCTCAATGAGGATCCTTCCTGGCGAATCACAGCAGAAAAAATGGCTTTGACCGCTACGGGAAACTTCATGCACTGCCTGCCGGTTCGGCGAAACTTTAAGGTCGAGGATGCAGTCCTCGATGGTCCAGGATCGCTGGTCCTGCAGCAGGCTCACAATCGGGTGTACTCGGCACAGGCGGTGCTGAAACGTATTCTTGAGACCACCCATGGATAAGCTTTATCTCTTTAAAATCGGGGGCAAGGTCGTTGATAAACCGGAAGCCCTCGATGCTTTCCTCAAAGGTTTTGCAGCCATCAAGGAAGCTAAGATTCTCGTCCACGGCGGAGGGGTCATCGCTGAGCAGCTCGCGGAGCGCCTCGATATTCCCACGCAAATGGTCAAGGGACGGCGGGTGACATCGCTTGCCATGCGTGATCTCGTCACCATGGTCTATGGCGGGCAGCTCAATAAGAGCCTGGTCGCCAAACTTCAGCAGCTCGGCTGTGATGCCATCGGTCTCACTGGAGCCGATGCCCGGATGATTCGTTCAAAAAAACGCGACCCCGAACCTATCGATTATGGTTACGTGGGGGATGTGACAGAAGTTCGGGTCGATCTCCTTGAGACCTTCATAGGACTTGGGCTTACAGCTGTATTCGCACCGCTAAGCTATGACGAGGAGATCCTGAACACCAATGCCGACGGTATCGCCAGTGCCCTCGCCCGCGGCCTCTCGAAGCGCTTTGATGTGACGATGTTGTATGGTTTTGAACAGGCCGGCGTTCTCGTGGACGTCAAAGATAAAGACTCGCTCATTGAAAGACTGGATCGGCCCTACTACGAGCGGCTCCTCGGGAACGGGATCATCACCGAAGGCATGTTGCCAAAGCTCGAGGAATGCTTCAAAGCCAGGCGTGATGGAGTGCAAACGATAGTGCTGGCCGAAGCTATGGCTTGCCTGGCCTATGCAAAGGGAGAGGCTTTTCGGGGCACTCTTATCGATCCGGCGGATTAAAAACGAATTTCGCCTTGGCCGGAGGCTTCTCAATTTGGTAGGTCTTTGCTTCGAGCAGTCGTTAGCAAGAGGTCTACTATGTCAGGTTTTATTCCGAACAGCCGGGGCGACTTCGTCCTCGATTTCATTGTCATCGCCATGGCTGTCGTGGTTCCGATCCTGGCCTTCAGTATCTTTCAGGCGAAATATAAGAAAAACAACAGTCTTCACCGCATTATCCAGATTGCGCTCGGGGTGATTCTCGGCGTTGCGATCGTCGCCTTCGAACTCGATATGCGCATCAATGGCTGGCGCCACCTCGCAGAACCTTCGCCGTACTATGACAGCCTCGTCTTTCCCTCTCTCATAATCCATCTCTGCTTTGCCATTCCAAGCCTAGTGCTTTGGAGCTACACGATTTACATGGGTCTTAAGCATTCAATCGATAAGCAGATCAATTCGGCGAGAAAGAACCACAAAAAATGGGGATATCTTTCTTCGTACTTTATGCTGGGCACCACTATAACCGGCTGGATCTTCTACTACTTGGCGTTCATGGCCTAGTCCTCATTGACCTAAAAATCGAATATTTCACCCCCTCCCTTCTCACCTGCCAGCTTGTCAAGTAAGCTATGTCTATCTATACTCGTCGGCATAAGTGGGCGACTCCATTGCGCCCGCTAGAACTCCACAAAATTCCTCATTCCCTTTAACCTTTTTTCCGAAGAGAGGAATTCTCGATGTCGATTAACAACTCATATAAGGAGACTAAAGATGTCAAAGCTCAGTTCCCTCAAGCAAGGCCCCTCCGAATCAAAGACGAACTTTACCGGAAGTAAGGATTTGAAACGGCTTTCACTCGACGACTTGAGTGCCCTACTCGAAGAAATTCAGGGTGGAGATCGTAACGAAGCTCGTAGCTTTATCAGCCGCACGCTGAATGTGAACGATGTCGTCGCGGAATGTTCCCTTCGCCACCTCGAAGAAAAGCTTCATCGCGAGCAAGACTACCGCGAGAGAATCCTGAAACAGGTTTCCACACTTCCTTCGGCAAACATCGTCGATCACCAACAGTTTCTACGCGACGCCTTCGGTGTGCAGGGTATCGTGTCGAAAGCAATCCTTAACCACTGGCGTATAGCAGGTGCATAATTGAAAGACTGTTCAACGGACCAACTCCAAGGCGCTTAATCTGCAAACAGACTCCTCTGTCTTGCAGTTAAGTGCCATTCGCGCGTCGCGAAGCGACCGTCTAATTACTAATTACTAATTACTACTTACTCCCATTCCCTCCCAAACAAATTCCCACGCAGTGAACGAGAAAAAAGCCCCCCGCAACCGAAGAGCTTTTAACGCATGAGATTTGCTTCCTTCCAATTCCTCTAGAACTCTCCCAGAAAACAAATGGCTCACATCTTCTTGCTCGGATCTCCTTCCCTCTTTCGAAGCGCGAGAGCGTCGCAATTAGAAAACCCTTCGGCCATTTCTGAAAAACCCCAAGGGCCTATGTCTTTCAGAAACAAAGTCGCGCCTTTAACCCGGCACAAAAAAAGCCCGGAAGATTCCGGGCCGATCGTTTTCGAGAAAAAAATCTCAAAGGCAGAGGTTAGGAGCCGCCTTCACGTCGTTCAATGTCGCATAATTCGAATGGTTCACACCACCGCCGTACTCAACATAGTCATCGAATTTGAAGAAATACTTATTGGCGTCAGAAATGGAAACATTAGCAAAAGCCTCGGCATCAACTTTGGTGTTACCAAAGGCGTAAGCGATTTTAAATCCGCGATCTTCGAGAGCCTGGAGAGCTTCCGTCTTGTATTCAACGCCTTTCACACCGGAGAGACCGAGAGTGTTCGCGCTGCTTGTCTGAATAACACCAGCCGGGAATTTCTTAACGCTGATGAATTCACGAGTTCTTGCAACCTGAGCGGTTGCCCGCGCCGTGAGATAGATCGGGCGATAGCCTTTTTTCGTGAGATCGGTAAAGAGCGCGGAAGCACCGGGATGGGCCGGAGGCACAGTTCCAAAGACTCCTGCCACGCCTTCGATCAGCTCGCTGGTCGTGAGAGTGCCGTCGACATCCGAGACGAAGAGGCTCGCGCCTTGCGGGAGGACTTCGAGGAAGAGCTCGGTAGCTGTCTGGTCGCCACTTACCACGAGACGAATGCGATGACGCCCGAGGCCAAGGCGTTTTTCAGTTGGGAGCTTGAAGAAGACCATACCGCCCAAATCTTCAAAGCCCATGACTTCGGCGTGCTCGCCTTTATCACTGGTAAAGGCCTTGCCGAGAGTTTCCCAAGAAGATCCGCAGTCACGAAGGAGCTGAATTTCAACTTCCTCATGCACCAGATCTTTTCTAAAGAGAAAACTACCATATTGAAACTTGGCGATGACCCATTGATCCTGAGTCTCGTTCAGATAAAAATCTTTGCCGAAGTGGAAGGGACTGCCCTTAGGATTGGCGCTGAGAAAGCCCGTTTTAGTCCCAGCAACTGGAGCCGCATCACAGACCGGAGTCACGCCACAGGTCGGAGCCAGTTTCGCTGTACCGCTCAAAGAAGAATCATTCGCTTGACCGCAGGCAACAAGAGTCATCGCCGTGCTCAAAACGAGCAGGCTCTTTTGCATAGATCGCATAAGAGATTTCCTTCAGTGCTGATAAATATTGTGCTGCATGTTCCGTAGCACGAGGAATCAAGGGGAGGCAAAGCAAAAAGGCAATCTTTAGCAAAAATTCACAGAGCGTGAATGAATTGCTTCATTCGACGCTCAATGATGACTCGAAAATGAATTTTTGGGGTTTTATTTGGCAAGGCTTTGAAACTTTGCAAACTGAAAGTGTTTCTCTTCCAGGCGGTGAATAAAACTTTCCGCTTCGGCCTCGTTCAAATGTTCATTTGGAATAATCCATGTGCCACTGATGCTTTTAACAGCTGCGGATTGCGCGTAGAAGGACCAGTTGTCTTCGCCAATCCC
>SEDW01000998.1 GCA_004193325.1 Pseudomonadota bacterium
GGTCGCGGCACGGCGGCCACGGCCATAGGCTCGACTCGAGCTGCGCGCGACTCAGCCTGAGGGCTATGAGATAAAAAGTTCAAGGCCTCGGGTTTCGGGCCAGCCATCGCTCGGTTAAGTTGGTCTTCTGCGATGGTGATCTGCTCAATGAGCGCTACCGATGACTGAGCGGAAGTTATCGTATTTGCCAGGGAATCGGCGACGATTTTCGTCATCTTGTCCATGACAGCGGCAAGCGCATCAAAAGATAAAATTTCTGCTCCGCCCTTGATGGTCTCAACATCAAGGCTAATGGCGTTCAGCTCACGAAGGCGGATGCTTTCGAGTAAGGGCAGACGTTTTCGTATGGACTGCACAAGAAGCACAAGGTGCGATCCAGTTTCTTCGTCGACAACATAATCTTTTTCCATAATCGCCTACCTTCAAGTTTTCTTAAGAACTTTGCTTATGAGTTCGCCCATCATCTTCAAGTCATTCGCAATATCAAAGTCGAGCTTTAGATCAGGATTTGGTTTGGCAAGTTCTGCATCAATACGCCTCAAACGCAGGTAGTTTCGGAACGAAAAAGCCAGGGCTTTGGTGAGAGTTTCGGCAAGTTCACCCGCTCGTAATGCATTACGAACAGCGAGAATCAAGTCAGGCGCATCAATCGGTTTAGTGAGGTAGAGGTAGACACCGGAGCGAATAAATTTAACTGCAGCGCTATGGTCAGCAACACCGGTTACAACGATGACGGGAATCTTAATTTGGGCTGCGCGTAGTCTTTCAACGAGCTCTTCACCCTTCATGATAGGCATGCTTTGATCGGTAAGCATGAGCTTAATCGTTCGATCTTTGAGAACCATCTCGAGAGCTTTCAGACCGTTCTCGGCTTCTACTACGTCATAACCCTCTTCTTCGAGGATCATAACTATACATTCTCTGAGCGTCGGTTCGTCATCGACAACGAGGATGCGTTGATTTTTACCTTCCTTCGGAGGGCGTCCGCCACTGCGAGGCGCAGGCGTAGCCTCTACGGGGGGCGCAGGAGCCTTAGCCGCTGCCGGAGCCTGGCCAGGGTTCAAAGCTTTAAGAAGCATCGCATCAACGGCCGAAGTGTCAAAAGTTGCGGCATGGTCTTTTTCGAGTACTGCTACATAGCCTTTGAGAGCATCATTACCGAGCAGTAAAATTTCAATGATAGATTCGTCTGGAGCCATCTCATGACTGCGGAGTCGGCTCAGTAATGTTTCAAAGTTATGGGCGAAGGCAGCCAGTCCGGGGAAACCCGCAACAGCAGCCGATCCTTTGAATGTATGTACGAGACGAAAGATTTGAGCCATTTCCTGCTCGTTCTTAGGGTCCTTCTCATACTTAAGGAAGGAGGGCTCAACTTCTTCGAGGAGCTCCCGTGCTTCCGATAAAAATTCTTTCTTAAGTGTCACTTCAAATTCAGCATCATCAAAGAGACCGAACGATGCGCTCATAAATCATCTTCCTTAACCCATAGGACAACACCAAACAGAGTTTTCT
>SEDW01000999.1 GCA_004193325.1 Pseudomonadota bacterium
CTGGCGAAGAATATAACGGGTTTGAGCGGTTATCAGACCTATCACTACGTGGTTCTCGTTCGTGATGAGAATGGGAATGTTTCGATCTATAGCCCTGCGAGTATTATGACTCTGGATACGACAGCCCCGAACATCGGCTCTGGGCTGGTATTCAGCAACATCGATCGCTATTCGGTGACCGCGACTTGGGGTGCGGGTTCGGATACGGGTGGTTCGAATGATGTCCAATATAAAGTTGTACGGGCTTCGTCAGCCGCTGCGATTGATACAGTTGCAGAGATTCAAGCAATTTCCGGCTCAAATATTATTCGGGATTGGGCGAGTTCGACCAGCGTTAACGCGACAGGTATCCTGAGTCTTACAACGCACTTCTTTAACGTGATCATGCGTGATGGTGCCGGGAACATGGCCGTATATTCACCAGCTTCATTTAATACTCCAGGAACTATATTTGTAACCGGTGGAAACTTCGCGGGTGATTTTACGGCTCCTAACGAAACTCGCCCTGAAGCGGCGATCGCTAAGGCTGATTATCAATGCAACCACGATGCAAATAAACCAAATGACACTAAGTCCTACAAAGCTATGGTTGTACTTACCGGCGTTCGCGTTGCCTGCACTAGTGCAAATTGCGCGACCAATGGCGCTAACGAGCACATAGACTGGGTACTCAAACCGTCGACGATATATAAAAACCTTCAAAATAATATCGTGGATACTACCAGTTCAACAGGACTGTTTACCTTCGATCATCTCAATAATGATGACCCGGACGACCCCTTCTACGGACTGGATAATCCTATTTTTGGCTCCGGAAACTATGCCTGGACAGGGATGAGAGCAAACTACACCAGCAATGCATCGCAATGTCAAAACTGGTCTTCCAAGCTCAGTGGACAAACAGGTGCAGTCGGGATCTCTGGCTCCTACACGAACACAGTTCTTTTTGCAGGGCAAACGAATACCTGCGACACATACATCAAACTCATCTGCGTCGAGCAATAAGCAATACCTGTTGAAAGTTCCCGCGTTAAAAATGACAATGAGTTCTCCCTAACCCCTACTCACTTAGGCGGGAACTCATGCAGATCCGAAACGTTCACCTTAGCGACTCTCTCAGCATAGCCGGCCTCATGACCCAGCTCGGATATCCTACAAGCGTAGAAGAGATGAACGAGCGATTAACTCGCTTACTCCCGTTGCCAAACCATAATTCCTACGTCGCAGATATGAACGGTACAGTCGCAGGCTTCATAGCTCTGGATGTGAATCCCTACTACGAAAAAAACGGTTATTACGGACGTATTCTGGCCTTGGTGGTGGATGACCGATTTCGCGGGAAAAAGATCGGTCAGCAGCTAATTGTGAAAAGCGAAGCCTGGTTCATCGAACGAAAGGCTGGGGACGTCTTGGTCAACAGCAGCGTGAAGAGACTGGACGCTCACCGCTTTTATGAAAATCTCGGCTATGATAAGACCGGTTTTCGATTTGTCAAAAAAATATCTTTGACC
>SEDW01001000.1 GCA_004193325.1 Pseudomonadota bacterium
GTAATTTCTTTAGAGAATTCACAACTCTTCATCAGCCGACGATAGTTGTCATAAGTGACCGGCGCAAGGTTCTTCAATACGACCCGCATATAAAAGCCTCTCATCACGGTCTTTTTGTTTTCCGGATCGAGGGTCTTTCGGCCATTGGGCGACTTGATAATGACCTGGCAGACGTCGGCAAGCGCCGTGCGATTCATCGGCTTTGCAACCCGATCCATTTCGGTGATCGCATAAACCTTGTAGACGAGAAAAACAAACAGGCCGAAGACCACAACCCCGCCAGCTAAAAGCGAGTAGACCAAAACCTGGTTTTGAGGTTTGGGTCGCCAACGTATCGGTACGAGTTTGCCTCTAGCGGTCATAATTTACTCAGACTAAAATTTACTTAGGGTTTCATGATAGCAGAGAAATGATTAAAAACCTGGTCCGAGATGAAAATAGGCTTCTGCTCAAGCATGCATTTAAAATGACCCAGAGGACAAGTCTGAGGCCCGTGAGCACTACAGGGACGACAGGCTAAATCAATCTCTGCAACTCTTGCCTTAGGTGCCAGCGGACCAAATCCCAATGCGGGCACGGTGGCTCCAAAGATGGCTAAAGTTGGCGTTCGAAACGCAGACGCATAATGCAAGGGCGAACTATCGTTACTGATCAGAAGGCTTAGCATAGGAAAGATGGCCCGAAGATCATCAAGATTTGTCCGACCGGCGAGATTAAGAACGCGACCTTTGACGATTTCAGAAATCCTCTCCTCGACTTCTTTTGCTGCAGGAATCTCGTCTTTGCTCCCAATTATAACGATTCGCGCCTCGCTCCGCTCGAGCAGCTTCTGCACGAGTTCGCCGTAGTATTCGGACGGCCAGCGCTTGGTTCCCCAGACCGATCCCGGAGCGACCGCTATCAAATTATGCAGGCCTTTAAAGTCCCGGACTTCATCCCAGATCACTCCATGAGTGACTGCTGTGAGAAAGGGCTTGGCCGCCGAAAAAAGTTTTCTATCCACTCCGAGTGCTTCGAGGAGGAGGAGGATCCGCTGCGCCTCGTGCAGCACAGCCACACGAAAGACTCTCTTCTTTGCTAAAAATCCAAATTGCGATTCAAAATAAGTGACTGTCGGCAGACCCACGAGACGACAGAGAAGACTCGAGCGAAAGCTTTTATGAGTCTGAAGCATCCAGACTCGCCCCAGATCGAGTGCCTTCAATTCCTTTTTAAGGCGTCCAGCTTCCGACCAGAGGCTTTTCCCTCTCTTGTCAAAGACGAGGACCTTCTCCAGATCAGGATGCCCCTTAAGAGCCGCGGCACCGATGGGTGTGGTGATGAGATACTGTTTGATTTCCGGAAAATGCTCGCGCACGAATCGGAATGCGGCGGTAGTGATAATGATGTCACCCAAAAATCCTGTCTGCAGCCAGACGATGGAGTCAAGCGATTCAATCCTGTCCTTACTCATACAGCACCCTCGCGCTTGCCGAGCCCCTTGTTATATATGAGAGCATCTTCGCCATCC
>SEDW01000008.1 GCA_004193325.1 Pseudomonadota bacterium
GGAACGTCCGGGCCTTTCTTGTCATTGCAGGCGACGATCTCAAGAACGATGAACACCCCAAAGGCAAGCGAGAGAGCGTCAGGGATAAGAGATCCCACCTGCTCATAGGCTGTATAGAGTCTGGTCACAATTTTAGAATCGTTGCTCATAGACGGACCTAGGATGAAGGATGAATTTGCGTTCCTAGGTAGTATCGGCTTTCCGGATCGGCCGACTAAAGGCGGACAAGGGCAAGAGGAATTCGGTAATGATGTTACGACTTAAAGAACATCTTTTGCGTTTTATTAAGATTCGCTCAACAGATCTGCCAGGAAACTCTGCACAAAAGGCGGTGCATGCGTTGTGTCTCGTCTTGAGAGGGCGAATGCAGCATAAAGGGGATCCGCCGCCACCGCGAATCTTTCCGATCGACTGCGGCACCGCCTGTGGCCTGATGCCAGTGACCCTTGAGTTTTGGCGTGCAGCTTAGAAAGAGATATTTCAAGTCGTGCTCACGGCAGAGTTCTTTTAGCTTTGCGTCGATATCCTCGAAGAACTCCTGCGACTGCCTGAGGCGAATCCGCGAGCCCAGTCGGGATTTACCTTTTTCGTTGAGATAACTCAGCTGAGACTTGCCCTGGCTTTTCCTGACCATATATTTCTGAATCTGTTTCGAGTAGAGAATTTCATCCTCTTCCGCAACTGCGATCGACGCCCGACCAGCCTGCATCAGAATAATTCCATAACGAAAAGGATTGTCGAGAGTCCTTCTAAGATCCTCAAGAGAAGTCCAGTTTTCCTGCCGAAGGATAATGGGGAGCAGGCAACTGCCCTTACCGCCATCGCCGGTCTCCCAATGAATGACACTTTCCTCAATCCGGGCATTTTTAAGTGTCCGCAGCTCGAGATCAAACCATTCAAGAAACTCAAAATAACGGGAATATTTCCGCTTCTCGTCTTTCTCCTGCTTCATGAACTCTCAAACCTCAGAAAATTTAAACCAAAAAAAACGAGTCATTCCCTTAGGATTAACTCGCTTGTTCTCGTTCTGTCTAGCTAGGCGTTTCGCTTAGCAAACTGAACTGTGATACCCAACGACATCGTCAACGACGATATTGTTATTCAAGGCTCTCAGACAGAGATCTTCCGAAGCTTCGCAGCCCATGAAGTGGAGAACTGCTGAGGCATCGCGATTGCTATCGATAATGCGTCTGTTGCGTTCAAATGTCGCTTCCGCACCTTGAATCTTGCGATTCGTAGGGACGATAGACAGACGAACGTTGTTTTGCATGGCCCACTCTGCTGCCATAGTTTCAGCACCAAGCTCCTGGCCCAGAACAATTGTCGATACTTTGTGACGACGGGTGTACTCGCGGAGTGTCTTGGTAAGTAGCTGAGAATCTTGGTAGTCTTGTGATCCACATACAATAATCTTCATTCGGCTCCAGTTTTACGGTGATGGCTCCCCTCAGGGAATCCGTCGAAGCTAACAGCATTAAGTCGAAATGGCAAGTCTATTCGGGAATTTTGTGCAAACGGGGACAAAATTCTCAAAAATCCGAGACAGGCGGAGCAGAATATTACTCATCGACGAACGGAAATTTATAGTCCGGACAGTTAAGCCTCACATTTCCTCTCACTCAAATGTAATAATGAAGTTCAGTCTTACTCCTTCAGACCTCGCTTCCGAGAGATTTAAATGCATTCACGAATTGCGGCATTGGTCTTCTACTTCGCGCTATTACTCAAAGGCGCTGTTGGTCTCGCGGATAATGCCGGAGCGGTTGTACTCAACACCGCGCGTCCGAACGATCTAAGTTCTGCCATGCGGGTATTCGAGGACCCCACGGGCAAAGTCTCTATCGCCGATATTGTGGCTTCCGATTGGGCAACAAAATTCCCTGCGACTGGCGAGAAGAATTTAAATCCGGGCTACTCGTCGTCGAAGTTCTGGGTCTACATTCCCTTGACCAACCTGAGCGATAACGAGGAGTGGTTCATCCTCCCTGACTATCCTGTTATCAGTTTTGAAGCCTATCTCGTTCGGCCCGATGGCGCTTATGAAAAGGCCCGGGTTCGTTTGTCAGGCGAAAGGTTCTCGACACGCTATATCCAGATCCCATCGGGGATGAAAGCCAATCTCTTCATCCAAGCTTACTCCCCTATCAACGTCAACCTGCAATTCAATATGTTCAGTGAAACGTTGATGTACGAGCGTCTCAATCAGGAATCGCAATTTGTGGGCATAGTCGCTGGGATCTTTCTTGCGATGATCATCTATAACTTTGTCCTCTTCCTCACCCTGCGGGATCGGGATCATCTTTATTACCTGCTTTTCGCAATCGTCAACTGCCATCTGAATATGATGTCAGTCAACTATCCCGATGGCATCATGCATTGGTTCGGCATCGACTGGATTCCATTCATTGATTTCTATCGCCCACTCGCTCCGCTGACGACCATCATGTTCGCCCGTTCCTTTCTACAAACCAAAAAAGAGAATCCACGACTCGACAAGGCTTTACTTGCCTACAATGCAGGCTTGGTCGTCCTTATTCTCGCGGCCTTCTTCGTGTCCCGGAATATTCTCAATGTGATTGATGACGCCTATTTTCTCATCGGCATCGGTCTCCTGGCTGCGGCCGGTATCCTAAGCCTTAAGCGCGGTTTCCGCCCCTCGCACAACTATCTTCTCGGCCTTGCTCTCTTCACCCTGGGAATTTTCATTTACATCCTAAGATCGGAGGGCTTGATTCCAACGAATGCCTGGACCCTCAATCTGCACATCGCACTCCAGGCGGCTGAAGCGGTCCTTATCTCTCTCGCGCTAAGCGCCAAGATCAAGCAGCTGCAAGACAGCAAAGGCCGCGCTGAGGCCATCGCCAATGTTAAAGGCCGCCTCCTCAGAGTCATCACTCATGATATTTCCAATCCCCTGAGTGTGGTGAAAGCCTCGGTCTATCTCCTTCGAAACGAAGACGCGAATGTAAAAAGGCTGGATAGCATTGCACGCGCAGTGGGTGTCATTGAAGAAATTATTCGCTTCGTCCACAAGACCGAAGCCCTCGACAACGGCAACCGTGTGGCCACCGATCTCGTCAAGGTCTCTGAAGTTTTTGAAAGTCTCAGCTTCGTCTTTCAAAATCTGGCAGTCGACAAGCAGATCTCTCTCGTCTTTGAGCAGGACCATCCCGAAATGCTCGTCATCGCCGAGAAGACGAGTCTGACCTATGAAGTGATCGGCAACTTCATTTCGAATGCTATCAAGTTTTCATCAGCTGGTGGCACCATAAACGTCAGGGCGAACTTTGCCGCTGAGGGATATGTTCAGATCACGGTAAAAGACGGCGGTATCGGAATCAGCAAAAAATCTCTGGCGGGTGTCTATGATCCCCTCGTTAACCCAAGTCGTATGGGCACCAATGGTGAGATTGGCGGCGGCTTCGGCATACTCCTCGCGAAGGCCTTTATCGATAATTATGGCAAATCTCTAAAGATCGAGAGCGTTTCCATCGAAGAGAAGCCGCTGGCGAGCGGAACGACTGTCAGCTTCCTCCTGAACGCTCCTCTGACCGACTCCTCACGTCACCAGAATCTTAAATAAGAAATGGCCTGCAAAGGCCGATTCTCTCTCTCCCATTCCGATGAGAAAGGTTGATCTCAGGAGCAGCTATGGGTAAGGTCCTAAAAAATGAATGATGAATTAACATCAGGACCGTTACCTTGCTCCGGGAAAAATCATGCTAAAAAGTATTCTTGCTTCGACGCTTTTATTCGGCGTCACAGTTACGGGCTATGGCAATGAGGGCCAGTGGCAGCCTCATCAACTCCTCGAACTCAAGAAAGAACTCAAGGCGGTCGGTATCAACACGCCGGCCGAGAAGCTTGCCGATCTCAACAAAGCTCCGATGACGGCTATCGTTTCACTTGGAGGCTGCTCGGCCTCATTTGTTTCGATTCAAGGTCTCGTCGTTACCAACCACCATTGTGCCTACGGCGACATCCAACAAAACTCCAGCGCCGCGAACAATTATATTGCCAACGGATTTCTGGCGAAGACTCAGACGGCCGAACTCCCGGGCAGTCCTGCCTCCCGTATCTACGTGACAGACAAGGTTGAAAACGTCAGCGATCGCGTGTTAAAGGGGCTGAAAGCTGATGCCAGCGGCCTTGAATATTACGAAGAGATTCAAAAACGCATCAAAGCCCTCATCGCTGAATGCGAAGCCGACAAAGCCTACCGCTGTTCCGTTCCGAGCTTTCATCGTGGTCTGGAATACTACCGTATTCGTCAGCTGATGATTCGTGACGTAAGACTTGTTTACGCGCCCTCCGACAAAGTCGGAAACTTCGGGGGCGAAATCGACAATTTCGAATGGCCTCGTCACACCGGTGACTTCGCCTTTCTCAGAGCCTACGTGGGCAAAGACGGTCGTCCTGCGGATCCTTCTCCCGATAACGTCCCCTACAATTCCAAAGATTTTTTGAAAGTATCGGCCGAAGGTCTGAAGAGTGGCGACGCTATCCTCCTTGCAGGCTACCCGGGCCGTACCTATCGCTATAAGCTGCCAGTGGAAGTTCGTAACGCGATGAGTGTATCTCTTCCTCGAAGTGTTTCAGAGGCGCAGGCTGACATTGATGTGATCGACAAAGCCACCGCAGGCAAGCCCGAGTCGGACGTTCGTTATGCGAGTGTGGAGAAGTCGATTAAGAACGGCATGAAGAGAAACCAGGGCTTCATCGATGGCTTTAAGCGCCGCGATTTTGCTCTGATCAAAGATGAGCAGGCCCGTGAACTCAGAGCCTGGTTGTCCAAACAAAAAAATTCCAATGAGCAGATCAAAGTCTTGGATGAGCTCGATGCCCTCGTAGCCAAAGACTTTGCTCTTGCGAACGAGCAGTTTGCCTGGGGTGTGGCAACGAACAGTGATCTCTTAAAAACGGCGATGAACTCTTACCGCCTAGCGGTCGAGAAGAAAAAAGCCGACGCTGAAAGGGAATCGGGTTATCAGGAACGCGATATTCCCTTTATCAAGAGCCGTCTCAGCCGTCTTGAACAAACTCTTGTCAAAGAGGTCGATCTTGCCCGCTGGTCGGCAGCACTGACCCGCTACCAGGCCCTGGACAAAGGCATTCATCCGCAAGGCCTCGATGCTCTGCTACCCAAATCAGCCGATCTCTCGAAGATCTTTGAAGGCTCATCGCTTGAGAAAGTGGATCAGCGCCTGGAAACACTGAATCAAAGCAAAGAGGCTCTCGATGCCTCCAAAGATTCGATCATGCAACTTGCCATTAAACTGCATAGCGTGAGAATGGATCTCGAGAATCGCCGCAAAGAGATCGACGGCAATCTCGATCGTATCGTGCCGCGTTACATGCAGTCAGTCATCGCCTGGAAGAAATCCCAAGGCAAACCCGTCTATCCTGATGCTAACTCCACTCTCCGCGTCACCTATGGAACAGTCGCCGCTTTTTCCCCTGTTGACGGGATCATCAAAGGGCCCTTTACAACGGTCCAGGGAATTCTCGCTAAAGAAAAAAATGAAAAACCTTTTGAAGTCCCAGCCAATCTCAAGGAAGCGATCGTTAAAAAACAATATGGGCAGTTCCGGGATAAAGTACTGGGTAGCGTTCCTGTGAACTTTCTAACGGATGCTGACACCACCGGTGGCAACTCAGGCTCGGCCGTCATGAATAAAAATGGCGATCTCGTTGGCCTGAACTTTGACTCCACCTACGAGTCGGTGACCAAAGACTGGTATTTTGATCCGGACATGACGAGGGCGATCCACGTTGATATTCGTTACATGCTCTGGGTAATGAAGGAAGTCGACAAGGCTGACAACATCCTAAAAGAGATGACGGTTCGATATACGAAGTAGTGTTCGATAAGAGAGAGAGAAAAAGAAAAAGGGCGACGGGACCAGAGTCTCGTCGCCCTTTTCTATGTGTAAAATTATCGGGCACGAATACGGAAGAGAAGACCGGCATCGGTGGAGTAAAAGACTTCGCCGTTAGGACCTTGCTCGACTTCCCGAATGCGTGTGCCTTCGTCGCCGAAGAGGCGTTCTTCCCGAACTTTTTTCTCATTCTGAATCTCAAGCAGATTCAAGTGAGTCATGGCCAGTGCCCCGTTGATCACAAGACCTTTCCACTCAGGAATGGCATCGCCACTGTAAACGATCATTCCGCTTGGAGCGATAGACGGAACCCAGTAGCTCATAGGGCCCTTCAAACCTTCGACTTCGAACTGCCCGATTGCAGGGCCGTCATACTCAGTGCCGTAGGTGGCACGCGGCCAGCCATAGTTTTCGCCCTTACGAATGTGGTTCACTTCATCACCACCTTTAGGACCGTGCTCAGATTCCCAAATTTGATTGGTGATCCGGTTGAGCGCGAGCCCTTGCGGGTTTCTATGTCCCCAGCTGAAGATCTCTGGCTTGGCGTTTACCTGGCCCACGTAGGGGTTATTGGGATGAGCTTTACCGTCGGCTGTCAAACGAAGAACTTTGCCGAGGTGGTTATCAAGCCGCTGTGCGTTGGTACGATCGTTACGCTCTCCAACAGTCAACCAGATGGAGAAGTTCGAATCGATGACGATGCGGCCACCGAAGTGTTCCCCTTTAGAGGAGGGCTTGTCCGCAACAAATATCTCTTTGAATCCAGTTAATGTGTTGCCATCGAGAGTCGCATAGCCAAGAGCGGTTGTGTAGGTTCCGCCTCCCATGTCTTTCGCGTAGCTCAAATAGATCCTGTTGTCGGCTTCAAAGTCTGGCGATAGTGCCACGTCGAGCAAGCCGCCCTGACCAAAATTTGCAGTCTTGGGAACACCTGTGACGACAGTAGCTGTTTTGGTTTCAACATTGAAGCGACGCATTTCGCCGGTTTTAATCGTCATGAGAAGCGATCCGTCTGGAAGAAAGACCATACCCCAGATGTGGCCAAGGTTTTGTCCGACCAGGTCGCGCTCGAGCTGCATGCCCCGAGATTCAAATTCGCGATGCGCTTCGATAGCCGAAGCCGAGCCGGCCATGACTGTCATGGCTGCGAAAGCCAACACTGTCTTAAGAAGTCTGACTTCTGTTGTTTTCATAAGAAATTCCCTGCTTATTGATGTCCTAGGTTTAGTGAATGCCCAATGAACCTATCGCTTTCTTAAGGAGAGCGTCAACGCAAAGGCCATCCCATCACCTTTAGTTCCTCCGTCTAAGCTCTGCTGCATACGAGAATCACTATACTTTGAATTAATCTCGCGGAATTTTGTCATAAAAAAAATCCCGAACTCTTTTGAGTCCGGGATCAATTTCGTGACCATTTATTTAGTTTTGGTCGCAACTACAAATCGAGCTGAGCGGCCGGGGAGTTCGAGATCCTGATAAGCTCCGAGTTCGGCCTTCGTGATGAGCTCAACGACTTTTTCGCCATTTGGCCAAATGTAGTGAAGGTTAAAATTGCGTTCTTCGTCACATTTATTAATGCCGAAGACACCTTTTGTACCGCGTTGAACAACCAGAAGACAATCGTCCGCGTAAAGCACGTTTTGACCTTCGCCGAAGACGTGATTATGAAATTTCACGCCTTGAGCAGTCGAAAACTTTCTGTGAGCGTGGTCCCAGCGATCGTCGATCAGACCAGCGCCGCCTTTAGTGCCGAGATCCGAGTATACATAAGGAACACCTTCCGCTCGGCCGAGGAGATAGGCGTAAGAAAGTTCTTCATCAGTCTCGTTAGGAATCCAGGAGCGAAAGCCCGCGTTGTTAGGAATGTCATGATTCATCACGAAGGTTACAGCACGGTTCCACGGCAAGGCCCGCTCACTGTCAACCAGAGTTGTATCAGCAAGAGTCTTGAGACTGCCGCCGAAACCTAAAGATTTTTGCAAGGTGTCACGCAAGGGAAAATCGTAGAGACTCATGTCAGTTGCAGACAGATAAGGAGCAAGATCACGGTCAAAACTCGCCTGATCCGCAATGATTTCACCAAAAATGAATTTGCCTTTAGTGATGTCAGGAGTCAGGAGTTTGGAGAAATAGGCTGGTTCCATATGTTTGATGGCATCGAGACGAAAGCCATCGACACCCATAGAATTAAGGCGTTTCAGAAAATCCTGTTGAACCTTCAAGACATGAGCGGAGTCCTGGCTAAGATCGGGTAGGCCCTGATCGGCTCCACCGCCGCACATTCTAAGGTTTCGCACTTGCCAGACATCATTGTAATTCGAGATACAGCTGTTCTCGTGATAGTCGGCGTCGGTGAATAGGGGGCCTGCTTTCGCGAGCAGATCAACAGCCTCTTTTGGCAAAGGGGAGACAGGATTGTTTGTATGATTGAATACGATGTCGACGATGATTTTGATCCCATTGGCGTGAGCCGTCTTAATCATCTCCCGAAAGTCTTTTTCACTTCCGAGTGGACCGGCGATCACTCGGTAATCGACAGGCTGATAACGCCCCCACCACTGATCCGAATCGATAGTGAGGTTTGGTGGAGAAACATGGATCTGGGCATAACCGATATCCGCGAGAGTCTTCATTTCACTTGTGATGTTTTTAAAGGGATAGTTGAAGAGCTGCACCATGACATCTGTTTGCTTAGGACTTTCCTCCAGCAGGGATTGCTGAGCCGAATCATCCTGAGAGCTTTCCGGTTTGGCTGAGATCTTAGAGGCTTCACTTGGTTTTGAACAGGCCGTGGCGGTGAGGGCGAGGAGCATGGAAGTGAGAGCTAGGTTTTGAATCTTCATGTAAACTCCGAGGCAAGATTCCAAATCATCGCTCGAGCTAGTGCAGAGTCTGTACCAAGCGCGCAGGTTAAATTGGAATCAATCTCGAAGCAATTTCAATAAAATTTAACGGCAACGTCTCCACGTAAGACCAAATTCCTGACTGAGCTCTCCGTCAGTGGAATCGTTGGAGAAAAGTCCGCTCGCATTGGGATATTTTTTGAGATCCGTGTTGCGCAATCGAATCGCGGTATCGATATTGAGGTCTCGGCTGCCTGTGCAGGCTGACCATTCTCTGCTCAGTACTGCCGTGAGTATGTCCACTTTATCTGAGTAGACGAAATCTTTTGAAATCTCACCGACTTCTCTATGACGGAAACCTCCACCCTTGCCTTTGCCGGTGAAGAAGTAACGTGTCGAATGCAAGGCCTCAACACCCTCGTCGAGCGCGAGAAAGCCGCGATAGTTAAAACTTGCCACCGCATACTGCCAACCTACCGGGACTTCAAGGGACAAACTCAAACGACAGGCAATTTCCGATTTTTTAGTGCCCGCTTCAAGCGAAGCCTGAAATTGACTGAATGTTATCGTGAAAGCTTTTTTATCTTCGGAGATATTGATGGCGGTCGAATCACTCGGACAGCCATCGCCCTGAGAGGCAATAGCCTTGATAGCGAAACCTTTGGGAACTGCCGGAGTCGAATCCACTGGAGTATTGTCTTCTTCAGCGACTGGAGCCGTCTCCTCTTCTTCTTCGTCAAGGACGTCAGGAATTTTTACTTCGGGAATTTCTGGAAGGCTCGGATTCGCAGCAAGATCGCCGTCCAATACTTCATCCAACGATGGCGGCGGAAGAGGCTCAGGATTCACCGGAATCGCTGCGACGGTGTCAGCAGAATCAACTGGCGCTGATATCACTGTGCTCTCAGGAGCTATCGAAGATTTCTTATCTTTGCTACAGCCTAAAGTCAAAATCATCAAACTGGAAAGCCCCAGGATCGAGAGGTTTTGGATGTTTTTCATGACTTGCCTCCAGAGATGAACAACAGGTTCAGCTCTTATCGGAAACTCACCTTCTCGAATGGTGACTTTCTAATAAAGTGTGGAAATCACACTTGAATATTGGGGTGATTTTTCGGCAGGCATTTTTGTTTGTAACAAAATATTCGCGGCTAGTGATTATTAACGCTTTATGATAATGATTTTTAGCCCATTTTTGCATCGAGGAATTGTTTCGTGAGCCAAACCATAGCAACAGCGGCCAGCAAAAAACGCCGCAAACGACCCTGGATCATCTCCGCCCGTGCCAAGCGCATATTCCATTGGTCGCGTTTGATTCATGTCTATCTTTCCACCCTGTTTCTTGGCCTGCTCATTTTCTTTAGCATCACGGGACTCCTCATTAATCACAGTGACTGGATCAAGTCTCCAGCCGATGAGGGTCAGTTCGAAAAGCCTATCCCTGCTGACGTTTTGGCGAGTTGGGAAGGCTTTGACTGGAACGAGGCAGGGGAACTTCCTGAAACCAAACCGATCCTAACCTTTCTCAAAAATTCTTATGGTCTGGTCCACCCAAAAGAAGTGAAGGTTGACAATGAGGCTCGCGAGATCAGTTTCGATTTTCAGATGGCTTCTTCTTATGTTTTCGTTACCGCAGGTGCGGATGACAAATCTCTGCGCTTTGAACATCGAAACTTTGGCTTTTGGCAGGTCATGGGCGATTTGCACAAGGGTCGCAACAGCGGCAGCAGCTGGTCGCTCCTCATCGACGTTTCAGCAGTTGCAATGATTCTCTTTAGTTTGACCGGACTCTTCATTCTCTTTCAGAATATGAAGCAGCGCCGCATTGGTAGCCTACTCACAGTGGGAGGATTGTTTCTCCCTGTCTTAATCTATTACCTCCTTGTTCCTCGCTTTTACGGAGTATGACATGAAGCCAGTTTTCGTATTGCTCTTCGGCCTGACTCTCGGAGCCTCATCATTGAAGGCTCAGGCCGCTAAAGACATAGAAATGTCGATCGAAATTCCCAAACCTGCTTCCGACCCCGCTCATCGACCCTATCTTGCAATCTGGCTTGAAAATGCCGAAGGCAAATCCGTTTCGACGATCGCCGTCTGGTATCAAAAAGACACCTGGCTGAAGGATCTTCGCCAATGGTGGCGCAAAGCCGGTCGCGATAATGTTGCCGGTATCGATGCTTACAGCGGCGCCACTCGCAAGCCAGGCTCTTATCCAATCAAGTGGTCTCCCGTCGATGGATCTGGCAAAGCGTTGCCTCCCGGCAAATACACACTCAACTTTGAGGCCGCCCGTGAAGAGGCTGGCCGAGATCATGTCAAGCAGGTCATCGAACTCGGCGGCAAAGCTCAGGAATTCACAATCGCTGCGACCAAAGAAATTGGCGTTATCACTATCAAAGTCCCCGCACTTTAATTTTACACGTGGAGAACATCATGAAGAAACATCTGATCGTTTCGTCTCTTTTGGGTCTTTTGCTAACACCCTCTCTTTTTGCTCACGCCCGATGGATCGTTCCAAGTCACACGATCCTTTCGAGCAAAGAGCCTGAAGCCGTAAGCTTCGATATGAGTGTTTCCAACGACATCTTTCACGCCGATCGCCCTTTCGGTGGCAAACCTACTCTTGATCCTGCAAAAAAATCCGAAGGACCTTCTCGCCCTCGCCCGGAACTCAAACTCGAAGCTCTTCTGCCAGACGGCAAAGTCGTTAGCGATCTGCCGATCACTCAGGCTGGCCGCAAATCGGTTGCCAGCTACCTGCTCGAGCAGAACGGCACCTATCGTTTCAGTCTCGTCCAGGCACCTAGCAAAATGACCTTTTATAAAGGCGCTGATGGCAAGGGCGGCCGCGTTTTTGGTGAGCATGCAGATGCCAAAACTCTCCCGGCTGGAAGCACCGAAATCAAACACGTTCTTTCATCCAGTCGAGTCGAAACTTTTGTTAGCCGCAATGGTCAGGCCGGCCCTGCTGCCAAACCTTATGCAACAGGCCTGGATTTCGGAATCACACCCCATCCAAACGATCTTTTCGTTGGTGAGACAAGTGAGATTCAGATCTACATCGACGGCAAGGCCGCCGGCAAAGATATTAAAATTGCCCTGACACCAAACGGTACGCGCTACCGCAACGATCGTGCTGTCATCAATCTTACGACAGACGCCAACGGCAAGGTTTCTCACAAGTGGATCACACCTGGACTCTATCTTGTGGAAATTGAGCATTCCGTTCCCGGCACTGGCAAGACTCCAGTTGAACAAAGCTTCAGCCTCTTCGTCACTCTCGAAGTCAGCGCAAGTTAATTCTTTTAACGCAATATAAAATAACTAAAATAAGAGGCCTCGCACAATCAAGTGTGAGGCCTCTGTTATTGAGGACGCGAATCCAGTTTAGAACGTCACGGTTGTCGACAACCAGAGACGCCGGCCTTCAAACGGGTTCGAGTAGTTGTTCGCGTAGCTCACAGTGCCAGCAGCGGCATTGGAGATGTAGGACTGATAGTCGCTGAAGTCCTTATTCAGGATGTTATAAACCGCAGCGTTGACGGATACGTTTTCGGAAACGAGAAAGTTTCCTCCGAGATGAAATTGCTCGTAGGCTTTAAAATTGCCAAGCTCATCCTGAACAACTCCAGCACCACGGTAGCGGCTGCTTCGATATTCCCCGCGAAGCCAGGAGGTCACGCGCTGACTGTTCTTCCAGTCGAGTTTGGCATTGACTGCGTTTTTTGGTGTATCGGTCAAAGGCTGGCCGTTGAGTGCGCCGCTCTTTTGCTCGCTCTCTGTGTAGGTGTAGTTAGCGTTGAGTGAGAGACTGCTCGCCAGCGGGACTTTGAATGCAACTTCAGCCCCGCGAGTGATAGCCTTGTCAACGTTAACGCTTTGACCGAAGAGGTCCACGCGAGGCCAGTTGCCGTAGTCTTCGCAGCCAGGACGGTTTGGGTCCTGAGCAAAGCTACAATTAAGAATACCGGTCCCCGACGCTATCTTGTCTTTGAACTCGTTGGAGAAAAGTGTGGCGCTCGCGCTATAGCCGTTGAGTCCATCAAAGATCACGCCGATTTCATTGCTGGTGCTCGTCTCAGGCTTGAGTGTCGGAGTTCCAAGCAATGGAATGGTTCCCTGTCCGCCGAAACCCACGATTCCTTCAGCGAGCTGATCAAGACGAGGCGTCTTGTAGCCTTGGCTAACGCCACCCTTAAAGGTCCAGTTTGGATCGAGATTATAGTTGAGGTAGGCGCGAGGACTGCTGTGCTCACCAAAGGTGCTATGATCATCGTGCCGAACACCAAGAGTCAGAGCCAAGCTATCGATCATGCGCCATTCGTCTTCGACGAACACGGCCCATTGCTCAAATTCGAAAGAACTGGCAGCTACACCATCCTCCATCTCACCATCGTAAAATTGCCCGCCGACAGTAAGAATGTGTTCCCCTGGGCCAGCCGAAATCGGAACTATCAACTTTGAATCGACGATAGTGCTCTTCATCTCGAGCGTACGATCCGCGCCTTGAACTCGATTCGGAGTACCTGGAGGAATCGTCCGGCCGACTGTTTCGGTATTATTTTGCATGACACTCGACTCGAGAACACCGAATCCAAAGCGGCCTGTGTGAGTCAGGGCTGTTTGCTTTCGCGTGTAGCGCTGACGAGGAAGATAACCGCCGGTGCCGAGAGTTCCCAGCTGTCCTGAAGAGTTGTCATAAGTCTGGCGATTTTGATCGTAGTCGAGGCTGATGTCGTGATCAGCGGACGGCGTGAGTGTGAGCCGGGCACCAGCATTATCATTAGTGTTGCCAACGGGATTGTTGCCCATCGTTGGGCGAACGACTGCGTTTGTCGTTTCATTTTGATAACGAATATTCGAAGCGGAACGATCAAAGACGCCGCCGCGAAGGGAAAGCCCAAGGAGCCCATCTACCAATGGGCCACTCGCGTAGATACTTGCATTCGATGTATTGCCGAATTCCGGCATCTCCTGCATGGTCTTGTCGAGAGTCAAAGAACCTGACCAGATTTTTCCAACTTTGCGCGTGATGATATTGACGATACCGCCCATAGCATCGGAACCGTAGAGGGTCGACATCGGTCCACGAATGATTTCGATTCTCTCGATCGCTGATAGCGAAGGAATGAAATTGCTCTGCGTTTCCCCAAAACCGTTAGGAGTGATGTTGCCTGCACTGTTCTGCCGACGGCCGTCGATGAGAATTAAAGTGTAGTCGGAGGGCATACCGCGGATACTGATATTCAGACCACCCGTTTTACCGGCTGCTGCTCCAACATCGATTCCTTCGACATCATTTAGGACTTCGGAAAGATTGTTAAAACGTTTTTCCTCAAGTTCTTCGCGTGTGATGACGCTGATCGATGCCGGCGCCTCTTTGATAGCCTGTTCGAAACCACTGGCGCTGACGACCACTTCTTTGAGAGTCGTAGGACTTTCCTGAGCATGGGCTGTGTTTGAAAAAATTGCCAACAGGGATAGAGAGACCGTCGCTTTCGCGGCGACAAGGCTGGTTTTTAGCATTGTAGAACTCATGTGGTGGAGGCTGAAGGACTGCAAAATATGTGGATTAAGTCTCGCGAATATTATCCACGAAGCTGTACCTCGGTTCTAGGTATCTTGAGAATTATTGTCAACATTCATAAAGCGCAGCAAGTTCATCGTTTAAAACGATGAACTTACGCAGGATTCAGGTTAAAACAGGGGATTATAAAGAAGGATTTCGCGTCGTGCTACATTCGCGTTAGCGTTTTGAGGTCATAGATAAATCACTCGGCATAGACTTTGACAGCCTTAACTGATTTCGTTCCGGTCAAATTGAGTTTACCAATGATGAAGTCGTCGAATTCATCCAAACCTGCCGGTACCGGACCCACGCGGCCCACAGTATTCTTAGAGCGAACCACGACCGAGTAAAGGCCCTTGTTGAGCTTCACTGGTGCAAATGGGCTCCAGCTGGTGGCTCTAAGATTGGAGGCGTCGGTTGGGACGGAGATCTCCGCCTGGATGGGAGAATCGTCGTCTTCGTTAGCAAGGGAGATAAATGTCATGTCCGCCCGGTCCACACCACAGATCTTGTCGACCGTGAGGCTGACCTCGTTATTGTCTTCGAGCACTTCAAATTGAAAGTAATAGGTCGATCCCTTGAGATCGTAGCCTTTGAGTTCGCCGGCGCAGGCACTTTGAATGCCGGAGGTTCCGTCCCCGATGCGAAAGACATCGTCTTCGCCGAACTGAATCGCATTCTGATCGACCTGGCTGAAGCCAACACCTTTCGTGGTCTCTGCCGAGAACTTGCTCTTACTGCAAGCGTTGGCAAAAACGAGGCTTAAAGCGATGAATGGGGAAAGGGAAAGTTTCATACTGACTCCTGCGGCGAGGTCGCAGTTTCCTATCGGAATCTTCTTTCGGAAAATTAAGGAAATCTTTTATTCTGCCAAACCTCAGAACAAAAGTTCGTAGTCTCAAAGCATTAGGAGATTATTTCTGCCTTAACTCGCAGTTATTTATCTGTTGAAGTTGGTGGTTGGCAGACAGTTTCTTAGCTGCGCTTCCAAATACAGAATAAGAAAAGCCTCCTGGCTTCAGAGGCCAGGAGGCTTTCCTTGAGACTATTTCTTATTTGACGGTCGAAGGCGGAATGAGTGCTTCCGAACCTGAGTTCAAACGTTTTGCAGTCGGCAACCAATCTTTAGCAACGAAGCTATCGGAGAGGTCCGTCTTAGTGAAGTCAAAGCTAGCGGCCTCGACGACGGCAACTTCGCCTGTCCCATTATCGTTTCTCAAAACAGTCGCATAGATCTGAAATTTGCCTGTAGGGCGTGCGGAAAGTTTTCCTCCACGAGCACCCTCATAGCTATAAATCGTAGTGGTGACTTCGGTTTTATTCTCGGGAATAATTTCTGCGATATCAAGTTCTCCGCATCCACCTGGATTGCCGAGACCGCGACAGTTGCAGAAATACTGTCCCGAGGGCGCTGCAAAGATCCTGGAATTAAGCATCCAGACTGCGGGCACATCGTTTTGGGCATCGGACTTATAGACGGCAGTGCTTGCTCTCGGCATTTTTACCCGCACGACCACAATCTTTTCGCCAATGCCCGGAAGCTGAGTGTAGACTTCGCGCCCGTTCTGCAAAAGCTTCGATGCTAGCGGATAGACACCGAGGTTGATGATAGACCCGTAATTGGATTCTTCCCATTTCAAGGAAGTGAGATCGGCGACCCGGGTCCAATAGGTGGTATTAGGCTTTTTCTCATAGACGACGAGATCGCTCAGTACCAAGGGCCCACGCAAAACGAGATTTTGCGATTCGTTGAAAGGAAAGAGTGCACCGCTGGTCGAGACAGTGTCGCCCTTCACACAGGTGTTAGGAAATTTTGCATCTTTGACGAGCTGATAGCCGCCAGAACTTTTGCCAAGCGGACGATACACAACAGCACTCGACTGAGGCACTGGCATAGGGCTGCTTCCGACCGTTGGATCGATGATCGTTCCGTCTTTACTCATTTCGTCTTTGTTATCGGTCTTGGTCTTATCATCTGGCTTAACCGTATCCGTCGGTTCTTTCACGACCTGATCTGTTTTGCCATCCGTATCGTCCTTGGAGAGCACAGGTCCCTTCGTATCACCCGTTTGGTCTTGGGTAGGCTCTTCGATTCCGGGCTCTTCTACAGTGGGCTCTGCGTTCTTATCAGCGAAGGGATTGATCAACGCGAATACAGGCTTGTTTGGCCTCGGCAAGCATGCCGAAACGAAGAGGAGAAAGAGAGGGAGAATGAATCTTCGATACAAACGCATAGGTATACCATTTCATTGAGAAAAGGACACAAACGTCGAGAGAACCCAGCTAATCAGAGGGCTTATCGGTCTCGATAGGAATGTCTTGATAGGCGAGCGCCTATCCTACGATGAAGATTGAGATCTTATTGATAAGGCTTAATCGCTAAGGTGTTGGCCGAGGATATTGAGAAGGCCGGCTTTGCTAATAGGTTTGGTGAGAGTGCCGCTGAATCCAGCGTCGCCGATCTTGTCACGCATAACATCGAGGGCATGTGCAGTAAGCGCAAGGATTGGGGTGCGAATACCGGCTTTACGCATGGCCTTCGTCGCTGACAGGCCATCCATCACAGGCATTTCAATATCCATGAGGATGAGATCGAATGCTGACTCAAGGGAAAGGTCGAGAGCTTCCTGACCATTCTCTGCGTAGACGAGCTCGATGTCGCTCGCTTTGAGCATATGTTTGACGAGCATACGGTTATCCGCAGTGTCATCTGCAAAAAGCACACGGCCTTTGAGAGGCTGAGCGCCTGTTACCACAGTGGTCTTGACTTGAGGGACCACCTGCTCCACCGATCGGCTCGGTACGAGAATGGTAAACGCGAATTTTGATCCCTTATCGATTTCACTCGATTCCAGTTCCAATCGTCCTCCAAGCAATTCCGCTAATTGCGCGGAGACATTCAAACCCAGCCCGGTGCCTTCGTCTTTGGATCTTTGATCGCCCTCGATTTGGGAATAGGCTTTAAAGAGACGATCGATCTTTTCCTGGCTGACGCCGCGTCCGGTATCGGATACGAGAACCTGAATAAGGCAGCTTTCGGCATTCGAATCGATTTGGTTGAGATGAATCGCAACATGACCCGTTTGAGTAAACTTCAAAGCATTCGAAATCAGGTTTCTCAAGATCTGACGATGCTTTGATTCATCGGAAAAAACCTCATCAGCAATCGCATCACAGACTGTGATTTCAAATCCAAGACCTTTGGCGCGAGCGAGAGGAACGAAGAGCTCATGCGTATCCCGGATCAGCGCTTTGATGGAAAACCAGTCATTCTTTATTTCCATCAGCCCTGCCTCAATCTTGGATAGATCCAAAACCTCGTCGACGAGATGATTGAGCGATTTGAGATTTCGCTGCACAACAGAGAGATGAGAATGTTTGACGGAAAGATTGTCTTCGTCCAGAGCGAGATTCACATAACCCTGAATCGCATTCAAAGGCACGCGGATCTCATGACTCATTCGGGCAATAAATTCTGATTTGAGAATAGTGGCCTTGGCATCGGCCTGCTGCAGACGACGAAATTCGAGGAGCTGCATCACCTGGCGAGAGAGGGCCCGCAATGCATTCGTTTGTTTTTCGGAGAGCATCCTTGGCTTCTGATCGATGACGCAGAGACTGCCGAGGGCTTCACCGTCGGCGTTTTTCAATACTGCGCCGGCGTAGAATCGAATCTGTGGGCCGCCGGTCACCAGACCGTTATCTTTGAAATCGGGATGCTGATTGGCTTCGTTGATGACGAAGACATCATCCTGCTGAATGGTGTGGTGACAGAAAGCGAGATTGCGATGGGTTTCCGTTGCATCGATCCCGACCTTGGCTTTGAACCATTGTCTTTGGGAATCGACAAAACTCACGAGGGCGATCGGTGTGTCGCAGATTTGGGACGCGAGCAGCGCGATATCATCAAAAACACTTTCAGGAATCGTGTCGAGCACGCCGTAGCTCTGGAGAGCTTTGATCCTTGAGGTTTCATTTGATTGATCATTGGTCATCTACGATTAACCCTTTAACGCTGCTCAATGAGTGCCAGGTGTAGCACACTTCACAATTGACGTATATATCTTTTGATTCTGGCCAATGGTGTCTCTAGGGCGCCAGGGATCGCAGGCTTTTACGCAAGTTCGGACAAAGCAAAACCCTGCTCAGTTAGCAGGGCTTTAGGATATTCAGTGCTTCGGCTCTTCATCGAGTCGTCCCCAAAGAAACTCCTCAACATTTTTGTTTAGAAAGACACCCTGATCTGTAACTTTCTCAACCCAGTCGAGCGGCACCCAATGATGACAGGCGTCGTCAGAATCCGTTTTAGTCAGCTTGAGGTACTTGCCTTCCACATGATCGACCCGACCCACGTGAACGTCTTCTGGAACATGCATCACTTTCAGCGAGCGGGCGTGCACGACGAGATGAGGCTTGATAGCTTCTGTATCCATAAATCCTCCGTGTATTAAGCCGCGATGAGCAGGCTTTGGTCGAAGCATAGGGCCAGGGCTTTGGATCATCAATTGAGAGATCGTGCTCTTACTCACAAAAGCCAAGCTTCTCAACGTTTTGAGGCAAGGTGTCCAGTTGGTGGCCCCCGGCGAATCACAGGTCATTTCAACCAAGCGACACAAAAGATTTTTTTAATGGAAGAAGATGTTTAAGAGTCCCTTTAATCTTGATATACATTCTCATTATCAATATATTCTACGTTGAACCTCCAGCGCCTAAGGTCACCTCATGAAACAACACATTTCTGCCCTTTGTCTTAGTCCTTTGCTCGTTCTCGCAGTGTCCTGCGGCAAATCATCTTCCTCCAATGATGAAACGCCCGTAGCGGAAAATTCCAGCAACGTGACTGCACCCGCAGCACCGGTCGTTGATACAGCAGCACCAAGCACTCCGGTAACGCCTGCGACACCGGCAGCGGGCTCTGTTCCAAGCGAAAGCCAGGCAGCCCTCACACTCGGCACCACCTTTCTTGAATTCAGCCGCCTGCAATATGACTGCGGCGATGTTCGTGCACCTATCGCCGACTCTACCGTCCTCCCCTTTCTCGTAGGTGTGGGCGATTTCGAAACTCTCGCAGCCACAGTGCCTGCAAAAGACGTCGCTCTCGTCAAAACCAAAATGGTCAGCGGCGGCGAAAGTTGCAGCTACCGCGCACTCTTTAGTGTGAATCGTGCCTTCACAGAAGTGACCTACACTCAGTCGCAGGCTCTCAAAGCCGATTCCTTCACTGCATGTTCGGATCAGAAAGCCATCGCGGACGCCGGCTTCGGCAGCAAGATTCTGGCTTTTGATTATGATAAGCAGTTTATTCGCTGGGTGGCTCTTCACATTCCGCCTGAGTTGCAATCCAAAAGCATTTGCCCCACGGGAAGCCTTCGCGCTGTTTTTGCAGCGCAATAAGTTCTCTGCCACAAGCCGTAAAAACGGACTCGTTCCTGCCAAATCATTTATGTTTAACGGCGAATCCTCTTGTCAGAAGATTCGCCTTTTTTTTTGTGGGTCAGTGTTTGAGGAAGGCTGGGCCGGAATCTTTGTTGGCAAAATGATTCTGGCCTAGAACATCATTGAGAATGGTGGCAGCACGCCATGCCATCAGACTGGTTTGTGGCTCTGCAATACCATGGGTGTGACGACCGAAGTTTACTGCGTAAATCCTTGACGCTTCCGGACCATCCCAGTTCATCGCAAAGCTTGGGCTGAGTTTGGGCCGACCGAGACTGTCAAGATCCAGCTTGCCGAACAAAGGCTCAAGACAATCCGGAAGAACATTTTTGAAGCCGGTGGCAAAGATCACAATATCGGCAAAGAAGTCTTCGCGAGAGCCGCGCACATAGTTTGCAACCTCGACCTGATATTCCTCCCCGACTCTCCTGATAGTCTGCATCTCCCGTCCGCTTAGAATTTCAGTCTCGGCGCCATCAACCTGCACATGCTGCCGATGATAGAGCTCGCGATAAATTCCCTCGAGATAGCCGGGCGTGATTCCATCACTCGTCAGTTTTTGTTGAGCCACGACACGATCCTTGTCGCGCTGCGGAAGATCATAAAAACTATTTACATAGTCCGGTGTGAAGTAATCGTTGGCAAAGGCGGACTCATCGAGTGCCTCGAGGTTGAGGCGTCGGGATACCCAACGAATGCTCTTCGGTTCACCAAACATTCCTCTCAGACTGTTGAGAAAAATTTCTGCACCCGTCTGCCCACCGCCGATGATAAGAACACGTTTCCCTTCGAGCTTGGCGGCTTGCAAATATTTGGACTTCGCATGGAAACATTCAGGACCAATCAGGTCCCTCGCCATCTCCGGAAGATAGGGCTTCATGCCGGTGCCGATACAGATATTCTGGGAGCTGAAGCCACCTTCATCCAGCCGAATCTGAAAGAGCTTGCCGTCGTGCGAAATCTCTCGTACCGGCGAAGCGAACTGAGTGTTCGTCAGTCTTTCGCTCACCCAGCGACAGTAGGCTTCAAACTCCTGACGGCTGATCGTCTTTCTATTGGTGTTAAGAAAGGCGTAAAAACTGCCTTTCTGAACGAGGTAATTCAAAAAGCTGTTGGGATTGGTGGGATCGACCGGCGTCACCAGATCCTTGAGATAGGTGGTCTGCATCGTGGCATCGCTGAAAAAAAGCTCCGAATGCCATTCGAACGAGGCCTTCTGCTCAAAAAAGCGCGACTTCAATTTATTGACACTTGAACTCAATGCCGCAAGGCTCAAGTTGAAAGGGCCAATACCAATCCCCAGCAAATCAATGGCGCTTTGCATGGTCCACATCCTTTCTTTCCAATCTGTCTGCGAGTGGATTGATCAAATCACTGCCAACCATCGGTAAAGGTCTTTCCGTCGAGTCGCCATATCCTATGTGAAAACGCACTTTGTTCACGAGGACCCTGGGTATCGTCTTATGCAGCATTCCAAGAGCGGGCACTCGCTTAGAAAGCTCAGGATGCTCAGCATGGTAAGCCTCCACCACTTCGCCGAGTATCCGGTAGAAATTTTGCTCTTCAAATCCACTGTCTTCATACAAGACGGCTGAGATGAACCGGAGGACTGTTACAAAATGTCCCGTGAGAAGATCGTGGATAAGATAGGGCGCGGGCAATCGGGTCAGTATCGATTTCAGTTTTGGAGAAAAGACCTCGAGCTCGGGAATGTCTTGATTAAGGATTCTCAAGTCGCCCTGAAAATCTTTGATGATGAGACGGGCCGGCCGGAAATCTTTAAGGGTCAAAAGAATATTCTGCCCATGTGAGACCAAACCAATGCCGTACTTAAGCTGGAGATGGTAAAGCGGCACTACCACTGTTACAAAATAACTCTTAAGCCACGCTGCTGTCGTGAGGCCTGATTTTGCGATGAAGAGAGAAAGTGCTGATTTCGAATCGTAGGTCTTATGGAAAAGAGTAGCCGTGAGAATAGCCTTCTCCCCCTCTTCCATCATCGATTCCGGGCTTTCTCGCCAAATAGCGCCAAGGAATTCATTGTAGCGGTAAGGAGCGCCAGTCACGGCCGCATAGGAGCGCTGCTGGCAGAAACTGCCGGAGACCTCGCCTAGGACCATCGTATTTCGAAGAACCTCGTCCGCCTCGCTGATAGACTGCATGATGCGCGAGAGTTCCGGAGAAACCGGGATATATTTGCCGTCGATCCCGCGAATGCAAGACGTATTTAGGATCGAAAGCGGGAGCTTGATATGGTAGCGCTTTGGATCATCCATATTGTTCAGTGTGCGGAGTGAGGTCTGCGCTCGATAGGAATCGCCAAAGACTCCAAGCGAGATAATATCAGCGGATTGAATCTCATTGATAAAATGAATGGGAACGATCTTATCCCATTGCCAGGGATGCACTGGCAAAAGACTATAGTTTTTAAAGGAAAGACCTTTCGCTTCAATAGTCGAAATCAGGCGGTTGTATTCAGTCTGACTCATCGTGTTCTGAAGAAGGGCTTGTTCATCCATCTCTTCTGCATAACTCTGCTGCAGACGCTCTCGTTTGATCGCTAGCCAATGGAGGCGAATCGTCTGCCCTGACTCCGGAGCAAAAGCCTCAAGATCGGACACGCCCCAACCTACGCGGCCCTTGCTTAGAAGAGCCTTCGGATGACCATCGAGTAGCGACTGCATATCCGCATCATTGAGAACGGTAAAATCACGATCCGAGAATTCTCGCTGACGATCGAGCAAGACTATATCCGAATAGAGTGTGCGATAGAGTTCATCCAGGAAATTTGCAAAATTGATATCGTTCATGCCGAGCCGGCCTTTGGCATCGAGATAGAATTGATCGGCAAGCACTTTGTCAGCGGAGATGCCGTCAACCACTCGCTCTAACGATTCTGAATCGATTCTAAGGAAATCCCAGACGGTTCTCCATCCTGAGAATCGGTAGCTCACCGTTTCCGACACTTTGACTTCGAATAGAGTCTGAGTCAACTCTCTGGCCTCCAGAATCTGCTCATAACAAAGCTCGGCGAGCCCTTTGGCTACAATCCTCCGATTGACTCTTGCAAAATCGTTTGCTTTGAAAGCAGTCTTCATCGAAATGTCGCTTTCTCGAAGAAGTCTTCCCGACGGCTGGCTAAGAGAGCCGCACGTTTGTGTGGAAAGTCAAATTCGTAGCGTTTTTCCCAATAGGGGAACTTGGACAGGTAATGAAGGAGGGCTATGTTGTCCGCTCTCGGTTCAGCCAGAAGAGTGCGGGTTCTTGCATCCTCGAGAAAGAGGAAATGAGTGATCGATTCGACGAAGGAATTAAAATAACTCCTCCCTAGCGTCGACTTGTTGCCGATGAGAAAGTGAAAAGCACGATCAAAAGGCTGATAATCGAAATAGGGACCAAGCCGATCTTCGGCAACCCAGTAGATTTCAAAGTAGCCAGCCGCTACACCATCGACCGCCGCAATCGCTGGGAAATGGTGTGGATCTTCATAAACAGCCTCGAGATAGGCGCGTAATTCCTCTTTGGGCTTATCGAGTTCCCAAAACTGAGCCACTCGCTTTTGGTTCTGCCATTCATGGAAGACATCGAGGTGACGATCGAGGTCGAGCATTTCGAAACTGATGTGTTTGCCAATGGCCGGAACGTAACGGCTGTAGAATACGCCTGGCTTCTCGACAGGGCGCAGGGGATGTTTAACACCTTTGCTCTCCGTCCACTTCTCCAGAGAAGGCTTATAGCTGCCCTTACGATTCCATAGATTCGGAATCTGAAAGAACTGTGAGCGTTCGATCGATGCCTGACCCTTGCTCAAAGCAAAACCAAAACCTTCGAGGGCAGAGAGAATGGTCTCTTCGCCTGACTCGACTGCAACTCTCAAAAGCCCGGCGCTATGCCCAAAGACAAATTCACAGGCGGTTAGGATTATGAGGAAGAGCTGCTCGTCGAGCGGAAGAATTGTATCTGGCCAATGGATCGTGCATTGATCCTCGGCAGTTTCAAACTGGCAATGAGTAAGCTGTTCACCATTACGGAAAATCGTGAGATCGGCTCCCTGACAGTCGATACGAATCGATTCCTGACGGCCTGGAATTTGATAATGTGCGCTTGTTTCAGTCGTTTTCAATGGATCTTCTCCGAGGCCTGGTTTTGGTAGAACGGGTTGACAATGGGGGTATAGATCGCCAATGGATTTTGAGTCGTGTTCTCGTTGATGTCCTGAATCGAGCAAATAAAATTGCCCTTATGCAGGATCTTTTCGTTCATGAGCAGCTGCATGATGCAGGAGGGATCACGAGGCTTCCGGCTGAGCATCTCGAGCAAAATATTCCGAAGACTCTCGATCATGGCGTCTTCGCTGAGGTGGCCCTTCCTTGCAATTGTCGATATGACATTGAAGGTGGCATTGATGAAGAGGTAATAGATGAAAAGTGTATTCGCCATGTCCTTCGGCAAGACATTGCCATTCGTCAAATCAAGGGACGCGATTTCATCTTTCAGGTTTTCATAGGCAAGCTCGCTGTAGCCCGTGCCCTGACAGTCGCGAAAATAAAGGGTCTTTGGCAGTGAGTCTTCCATCGCCACCAAAATATTCTGCTGATGAGCCCCTAGGAGAATACCAAAATCAGCCTGAGCCATGAGGAGCGGCTCCAGCACGACCCTACAGTAGCGGTCAAACCAGAGTTCGGATGCCACGCGTCCTGAAACCGCATGGTCCTGTCGATAGGATTCAATCAGAGTCTCGATTACGGTTTCGCCATAAAAGGGATCGTCTTGCGTGAGACTTGCGAGGACCAGTCCTTGTCCCGACTCGTCTGCCTCAAAGGGATTCATGCGGCAAATCACGATGGATTCATCGATAGGATTCGCTTCATCATCCAGAATCGCCCAGTAGGCTGGTTCGTAGATGACTTTAAAATCGGGATAGAGCGCGAGGAGTTTTTTGCCCTCGGAGCTACAGAACACGTCATGAGCCTGCACACCACGATCGACTTCTCTCAGGAGAAGAGTGCGGACGGAATTGGTCAACCGAACGCTTAGCGAAGTCTTCAGCATGTAGGGAGACTTCGGTTGGTAGATCGAGCGAACTGAACTCGTCGGATACCAAGAGCCGCCGTGCTCTCCAAGCGAAAGGATTCGCCCTTCGCTTTGATGCGCCTTCATCTTGGGCATAGCTAGAAGATGCAAAGCTTGCCAGGGATGCATGGGGTAAAGGAGAAAGCCTTCGGGGATCTTCGCATCGACGAGCGAACTCAGAAGAGGATCGGCTTCGATGAGTTCCTGAACCCAGTTCTTTCCGGCGAAGGCCTCCGAACTCACCCGGCGGACGATGTAAGGATCAACTGCAAACCATGCTAAAGGGAATTTACCGGCATACTCGGGACAGTAACGCTGACGATCTTCTGCCGTGAAGCCTTCCCGGCTCTTGGGGCTCGGGTGAAAGGAGTGCCCGACCACCAGGTATTGTTCGGCGTCGAGAAAACTCATCGATTGGAGCGAGAGTTCAGACAGATCCTGAGAACGATGTGACAAGACTTCCTGCACTGCAATCAGACTGTCTTCAACACGGGCTTTGAATCTTTGTTTGGATTGAGCCACGTTTCCTTCCTTCACCTCGATCGTGTCGATAAGAAGCTGGGAAAGAGCATGAAAATCCAAAATCTCATAAGTGGAACTTTCCGCTTCGAGATAGACAGGCCAGCCATATTCATGGCGACCGAGACTACTCCAATGCTCCAGCGGAATCCAAAGTTTCTCTCCACCGAGAACATCGATACGAATGCCGCTCGTGATTTGACCAGGACGCTTGAGCAGCTCAGGAAGCTCGACATGGTCCCAAAGCCCCCACTCCCGAAGGAGTGAGTTGAGAAAGCAGGTCATGGAGGCCCGCTGCGCTTCTATCTCAAATATTTTTGCCATAATATATTATTCCTAAAGACTGTTTGCGAGAACGAGGCTGTCACGGCCTCGGTATATCGGACGAAGCGTTCCGAGGATCAGCAGCGCTAGTAGCGCGGCCAAGACAAACGGAAGCCTGGTATTCCAGTTCAAGGCGACAGAACTCAAAAGGCCACCAAACGAATAACCGAGCGTGTGAGCCGCGCTCAGTCCGCCTGCGGCTTTCCCTTGTTCATTTTGGTAATGAAAACTCATGGCACTCGTATACGAAGGTGTTAAGAGAGCCAGGCCCACTGACATTAGAGCGACTGCGATAAAGAGCGCAGGCAATGCGATTTGCACTTGAAGGATGAGCACACCAAACAGCAGTGAGAGAGCTCCAAGGGGCAGACTACCCTGCCAGGGATTTTTCATTTTACCCCGGGCAAGTAACTGCACCGCGACCGTGACCAAGGCGCCGACTATCAAAAGCCTTGCCATCAGATGCGATGCATTTTCCGGCGTCAGTTGAAAGAGAGCCTGCAGGTAGGCGCCAAGACTCGACTGAAAGATTCCCAAAAAAGCGGTCGTGAAAAACGCCAGAAGAAATATGTGCTGAGCCTCTTTCTTGCGAGGCCAGATGTCGGCCATGCGAAATGTAGCTCTTGGCACTTTCGGTCCTGAAAGAACGCGACCCTGGGCAAAACTCATAATGCCGAGGAGGATGAAAAGAGACAAACCGATGAGATAGAGAGGCGAAAATGAAGTCAGAAGAAGAGCAAGGATAGGCCCTAACAAACGTCCTGTGTTCAAAAACATGCTATTCGTCGTTAAAGCTTTGGTTCGGCTTTCTTTAGGGCTCTCATCAACCACAATGGCTTGCGCCACGGGAACGACTGCGCTGCCGAGCGCGCCGTAGATAAGACGACTCACGAGGAGTATGACAAAGCTCACTGCGGGAGAGAGGTCAAAGACCTGAAGGAGCAAAAATCCAAGGGCCAGGAGCGAGACAAAAACCCCGAGCTGTCCCCAATGTAAAATCTTCGCCCGCCCATCGGCATCGCTCCTCTGAGCCCAATAGGGGCCGCCCCAGAGAAAGAGGAATGAGCCTGCGGTAAAGCAGGCCACGACCTGTGAGAGGCTTAAATTCAGGCGTTCTGAAAGAATCGGATACATGACAAAGAGTAAAGCCTGGCTCGCGCTAAACATGGCGCTACTCGCGTAGGCAATGCCTTTCGCGCCGGCTTTTCTATTCAGAGTCGTGTTCTCCGATTCCATTACAGTCTGCCCTTTTGTTTTAGAATATCTGACGATAGGTAATGCTCAGGCGACGACCTTCAGCCGGAGCCCCAGATGCCGCACCGTAGGTTGCTTCCGCCCATTGATGAAAGAGAGTCTGGTAGCGGCGATTCAAAAGATTAGTCGCAGCAAACTTCAACTGACTCGACTCGTTAAAGGCATAATTTAGATTACCGTCCAGCGTTGTGTATTCGGCGGCATCAAAGTCATCAGCTTTGTTGTAAGGCGCGATGTACTGAGCCTGAAGGCTCCCTGAAAGGGCCGTGGTAAACACGCTATCGATGTAAGCCGCAGTTTTAGGCGGAGACAGTTCCATCGCCGAGACCGCCGTCCAACCTTGCCCATTCGCTCGTTTCGATTCGCCCTTGGCACGACTGTGGCTAACGCCGAGAGTAAGGGAATCGGTGGGTCTGTAGCCAATATCAGCTTCTGCACCATAGACTCGTTTCTCACGGTTTAGGAGATCCACAGTGAAGTCGCGGTTGAACTGATAGATCTTATCCGACTGGTTATAGAAAATTGCAGCGTTTCCGAAGAAGCGATCCACAGCACCGCGCCAGCCGATTTCGTAGCTTGAGGTCTTGATCGCTTCGAGTTCGAGTCCCGAGACGGTGGAAGATCCAATCGCAAGACGGAAGATAGGACTTATCTTTGGAATCAAGCTGCCGGGAGCGACTGCATCGCGCATCAGACGGGCTGTATCGGCAAGCTCATATCCCTGAGAGTAATTGAAGAAGAGCAACTGTTTGGGGGCTATGTCGTAGCTCAGACCAAAGTTTGCCGCCCAGGCATCATAATCAACATCGCCGCCCTTGAAATTGGTCTTTTGATAGACAGTTGGTAGCGACGCCAGGGTTCCTGCCGGAATCGTTCCATTCCCTTCAACCGTCGCGACGGCAGCCCGAATGAGCGACCAATTTCGGGAGATCGCCGTTTCGAGAGGAGGCGTGAAGTCATGAATCTTTTGCGCGATCTGCTCATAGCGCAAACCGAATTTACTATGGAGATCTTCGCTCATATCCGCTTTAAATTGCGTGAACAGACCAATCTTTTGCGTGTCGATCGATGGACCGTAATCATAATCTTCCGACTTGCTCTCGTAGACCTTACCTCCGCTCAACTCGTAACGAAGCTGATTGTAGCCGTGGGCCTTTTGATTGCCCTTGTCCATTTCCGCATCGATGCCCCAGGCCATGCTCACGGCTGGCGTCAGAACAGTTTGAATAACTGACTTCAGACCGAAGACGTCAGCCTTGGAATTGGATTGATTGACGAGTGGAACCGGAACTCTCAATTCGAAAGGAAAGAAAGACATTTCTCTTTGGCGATAATAAGCCTGAACCGAGAGATCCTGGCCTAAAAAATCCTT
>SEDW01001001.1 GCA_004193325.1 Pseudomonadota bacterium
TCCAGATTCCTCTGGCCATCCCGGGTCTAAGCGCTGGTATTCTTTTAAGTTTTGGACGTGCTCTTGGTGAGTTTGGAGCGACGCTTATGGTCGCCGGGAATATTCCAGGTGTGACCCAGACCTTGCCTATTGCTCTCTACTTCGACGTTGAAGCTGGGAACTATTCTAGGGCCTGGATGTGGACAGGGATCGCCTTTGTCACGTCGGGACTGATCATTGCCTTGATCAATGTTCTGAGTGAGCCTAAGAAAGATTGACCTAAGGCTTTCGCAGAGGTTGAAGATCGATCAAACGATTTGGCAGAATCTCTTTCTTCGCAAATTCGGTCTTCTTCAGCCACTCGCAGTATTGATAAAATCCCTCGTAATCAAAGATAGAAAGATCTCCTGCCCCAGGCTTCAGACTGCGGCAATCTTTGACTTCAGATAAATCATTTGTAGTGATCACATGTTTGACCTTGTCGAGATCGGCAGGAGTCACGTGGGTCGGGTTTCCCTGAAATCCCAAAATCACTTTGGTGTTGGCCAGCTCAGGAAAGAGTGGCTGAAGAGCACCATCAACTAACACCAAATCATTCGGATCAATGTCTTTTTGCAGCTCACTGGCAGCCTCACGGAGACCAGGACTTAAGCGCGCCGACGCAAAAAGCGCCTGGAAAACAAATCCGGAATTATGGAGAAGCGTGACAGTCAAAGGGACAAGGACAACGAGCCCTAAGAGATATTTCTTTATCTTCACATCCTGAAAGCGGACGAGGACATGATCAAGCCCAACCGCGGAGGAAACAGCAAGAAAAGGCAGTGCAGCAAGAAGATAATGATTGGTCAGATCCTGTACTTGGCTCTGACTCGATGCGATCATCAGGAATACGGCTGGCACTGCCCCGAGAAGCGCCCAGTACCCACCAAACAATATAAGACCCACTGGAACGAGAAGAACCGAGATGAGGAGAGTCGAGAGGCTTTCGATACTAACGATATTTAGGACCGCTCCGAAGACCTTTCCTGTAAATCCCCAGCGACCGTCGATCCATGAATTTTTGTAGTAAGACAAACCATAGTAGGAACTAAGGCTTGAATGTTCTGGCATCCATTTAAAAAAGAGATAACAAAAAGCAGCTGCTAAAACAACAGCAAGAAAAGCAAACACTTTGGCTTCGCGATTCTTTCGATAAGCGAAGGCCAGGATCAGACAAGCGAAGGATGTTGTTAGCCAGATAGTTTCTTTGCAAAGACTGGCAAAGATCAAAGACAAGACCAAGAGGATCCAGTCTTTCGGCAGCAACTTTTCTTTTCGTTCCAAAAGAGCGGCGATAAAACAAAGCGCAGGCAAGGCCATCACTTCCGGCACGAAACTATAATACATGCGGCTGGTCACTGTCGGATGGAGAAAAAAGGCCAAGGCAATGATTCGCGCCGACCGCTCCGAAGCGATGCCCCGACGAGGCAGATAGTTGGCAAGAAAAAGGCTGGAAGCAGCGATAAAAGCCCAACCTACGACGAGCAA
>SEDW01000154.1 GCA_004193325.1 Pseudomonadota bacterium
TTCTTTCGATGGCCGAACCTTTGCTTTATCCCTAGCAGCTGCTGTTGATGCTGATCCTCTGTTGCTTAGGAGTTGCCCATGGAACGTACCGACTTGAAGATGACACCACCGATCCCCATTCCCATCTCGAATGCCTCGCTGGATTCGATTTCTATTCATCCCACGGATTATCCTTTAAGTTCGGAGCATCTGACTCGCGAGCTCGCCGTCTATACTGTCCCTCTCAATACCGAGATGCGTCGCCTGATCGATAGCGGCAGCGCTGCCACATCCGTTCAACGTTTCTTTAAGCGTATTCTTGATATCCTGGGAGCGATCATCGCCCTGGTTCTTTTGTCCCCCGTCTTCCTCGTGCTCGCCGCCATGGTTCGCATTGATAGCCAGGGGCCGGTCTTCTTCTCTCAGACGAGAGTTGGTAAAAACGGTCGTCTCTTTCGCTTTCATAAATTCCGCAGCATGATTCCAAATGCTGAAGCACTCAAACCCACTCTGATGAACCAAAACGAAGTCGATGGTCCAGCCTTCAAAATGAAGGACGATCCACGGGTCACTCGTTTCGGAAAATTCATCCGAAAAAGCTCCCTCGATGAACTTCCTCAGCTCTGGAATGTGCTCCGCGGCGACATGAGTCTTGTCGGTCCTCGTCCGGCTCTGCCAAGCGAAGTCAAGGAATGGGAATCCTGGCAGTATCAACGCCTTTCGGTCGATCAGGGCTGTACCTGTATCTGGCAGGTCTCAGGCCGAAGTGACACCAACTTTCAGCAATGGATGCGCATGGATCTCGACTATGTACAAAACTGGTCGATCGGACTTGATATCGCTCTTATCTTCCGAACTATCCTCGTAATGCTGACAGGTCGAGGCGCTTACTAAGCAGCAGCGTTTTCCTCCAGGGCAGATTTGTCTCCATCAGCAGTCTTTCTTTTCCGGAAAGGCTGCTTTTTCTCGTTTAAAAGACGATTGTTTTGGAAAGATAAGAATTTTCCCCGTTGAGCTTATGGTCCCTTTTTTCTAATATCAAACTGCAGAAGAAAAGTTCTTTCGAGGAGCATTACGATGTTAGAACGACTTAAACGTCTCTTTGGAGTTCGTGTCGAAGAAAAGACCCTGTCGCAAAAACTTCTTTCCAATATTTTGATGCCAGGTCACCATAAGGATTATTTCCGTAGCAGCTACGGCAAGTGATTCTGGGAATCTGATGCTCCGCCGAGTGAAAGCGGGGCATTTTTTTGCTCGAAATCCGGAGATTTTGTTATCCTGTCCTTAAACACAAGAGGAGAGGACGACACATGAAGCAATCTCTCGGCATCTCTGGAGCCCTTTCCCGGACTGGCCTGGTCCTGATCGTTAGTATGAGTCTAGCCTCGTGTAAAACGATCCGTCAGCGAGCCGAGGTCCCAGACCCGAATTCTATGGAAGTGATTGCAACGCCCAGCTCCGTGGTCGTGGCAGAGCCTCAGCCCGCAGAGTCCGAGGGGGTAGGGGAAGTGGAGGAGAACATTCCAGCTCCGGTGCTGCCCAAAGATTACTTCATTCCTGATGGGACCTATCTGCTCAAGAACGTGATGAGCGGCAAATGCTTTGAGTTCCCTGAAGCCGGAAAATTCAGTGATCCGCCTCGGCAGTTTGCTTGCCGTGGGACCAGCCCTCAGTACTTCCGAATCAAGCGCCTCGGCGCCAATAATCGCTATATGCTACAAAACGCTTTCAGCGAAAAATACCTACAGATCAAGGGCCGCTCGATGGACAACGGCGGTCAGGCCGAGCAGGCCTTTGTGGGGAGCGATATCGTGCAGGAATTCGCGTTTGATCGCAAAGCTGAAGGCCAGTACGCGCTGCGTTCGCTCTTCAGTGGAAAAGTCCTGGATGTGGCGGACAATGATCCCGAGGAAGGGATTGAGATTCATCAGTGGGATTATGTGGGGCAAACCAATCAGGTCTGGCAGCTGCTTCTCATTGGAACGGTGCAACCCGTTCCCTAGAGGAGCTGATCCTGGGCGTTAACGAGCCGCAGGAGAGGACGCCGCCGGTGCTGGAACCGAAGCTCCCGCATAGACCTGAGTCTGTACGTAGAGGAGCTTGGCGCGATAGATCGCCTGATCGATGTTCCGGCGAATCTCAAGCCTTTGGTCTAATGTGGTCAGGAGTTCGAGGTTGGTGATGAGCCCGCTCGCGAATTCCGCTTGCTGACTCTTCAAGGTGCGTTCCACAACATCAAGGGCCGAGCGATAGGTTTTGATCTGGAGAAGACTGTCAGTCAGTTTTCTCTTGGCGATATTCAGATTAAGATCCCCTTCGCGATCGGCCAGTTGCTTTTGCACCGCCGCACGCGATTTTTGCAGGCTCGCAGTGGTCACCGCTGCATTCACCGAGCCGGCATCATAGAGAATCCAATTCAAACCAAGACCAATTGCAAAATCGTGGTAGCCCTCCTGCGAGGCATCGAGGTAACGCCAGTTGTGAGCGGCGATAAAATCGAGGCTTGGGTTGAGGCCTGTTCGCACGAGGTCGATCTGGGCATCGGCGGCATTGATTCGCGCCTGAGCGGCTTCAACCGAAGGCAGCATGGCTTTGGTTTGGGGAATGATCGTGCTTTGAATCTCAGAGACTTCGAGATTATCTTCGAGTGTAAGTGGAGGCTTCTGTCCAGACAACCAGGCGAGCTGCTCCTCGGCTGCACCGATGTTGATTTTGGTCGCGACGATCATGGAATTCGTCAATTCAAGTTGAGTCCTGGCGGCAAGCACTTCCGCCTCGCGAGAGCGACCGATTTTTTCGCGCTGATTCAAATCACCGATACGCTGTTTGTAAATCTTGATCGTTTCCTCGAGATTCAAAAGATCTTTGTTCTGCGCGATGAGTTCATAGAAGAGACTGCTAATCTGCAGATAAAGATTTTGCTCGTTCGTTTTGTAATCCCACTTCGAAGTCTCAATACCTGCCTTGGCCACCGCAATCGAAGCCGAGCTCACACCACCGTCGTAGAGCGGCTGACGAAATTCCGTGCGTACGCCACTGTCCCAGTTGTTATCCCAATCGGCTTTGTCATATTTATTGATGTGGTAGGTTCCGTCGGCGGAAAGGGCCACACGAGGTTTGATTAGGGTCAGAGCGCGATCTCGTTCGCTGCCCGCGATATTGATGTCGATCTGTGAGGTCTGAAGAACCTCAGACTGCTGAAGCGCCTGCCCGTAGATTTCATCCAAAGTCATCGCATGTGCTGCTTGGCTCTCGAGGATCGTGAAGAAGAGGAGATTGCTCGTCAACACTGCGGTCAGGGAAGGTCGTGGCATGGAGAAACCTCTTTGGAAGGGCGCTGCACCCTTGAATCGGACTTTTAAAGAACTATTTTATATCAAAAACATCTGCAATGGTAAATGAGGCATAAATTTGGAACCTATCGATTATAGGCCATAAAAAAAGGCCTCTTATGAGGCCTTAATGAGAAAACGGTGAGATGATTGTTACAGATTGTCACATCCAGTCGAGGATCACTTTTCCCGATTTGCCTTCGTTGAGGATCTTAAATCCTTCGTCGAACTGTTCGGCCGGCAGACGATGCGTAATGACTTTCGAAATATCCAAACCACTCTGAAGCATCGCGCTCATTTTGTACCAGGTCTCAAACATCTCGCGGCCGTAGATGCCCTTGATGAAAAGTCCTTTGAAAACCACAGCGCTCCAGTCGATCGCGACTTCTTCAGCAAAGATACCAAGCAGAGCAATGCGTCCGCCGTGATTCATCGCGTCGAGCATCGAGCGGAATGCGCGGGCGTTGCCGGACATTTCAAGACCGACATCAAAGCCTTCGACCATTCCAAGCTCACGCATGACATCGCTGAGGTTTTCGGTCGAAACGTTTACCGCGCGGGTGGCTCCAAGTTCACGAGCGAGATTCAGGCGGTATTCGTTGACGTCAGTAACGACGACATTTCTTGCGCCCACGTGTTTGGCGATCGCAGCAGCCATGATTCCGATCGGGCCAGCGCCGGTGATTAGAACGTCTTCGCCCACGAGGTCAAAGGATAGTGCTGTGTGCGTGGCGTTACCATAAGGGTCGAACATCGAGGCAACGTCGTCGGGAATGCTGTCGGCGATTTTAAAGGCGTTGCCAGCGGGGATCGAGAGGTATTCGGCAAAACAGCCCTGACGGTTGACCCCAACACCGATTGTGTTGCGGCAGAGATGTCTTTGCCCAGCACGGCAGTTTCGGCAATGGCCGCAGGTCAGGTGACCTTCGCCCGAAACGCGGTCACCGATTTTGTAGCCTGTGACGGAAGCACCGATTTGCTCGATCGTTCCAACAAATTCGTGGCCAGTAACCATCGGTACCGGAATCGTTTTCTGCGCCCACTGATCCCAGTTGTAGATATGCAGATCGGTACCGCAGATCGCGGTCTTTTTCACCCGGATGAGAACATCGTTCTCGCCGATTTCAGGAATCGGCACTTCTTCCATCCAGAGACCTGGCTTTCTATGACGTTTAACAAGGGCGCGCATAAGCTTGGCCATAAGAGATCTCCTTCAATTAGATGATGCCGAGGTTTTTACCGACTTTGGTGAATGCCGCTGCCGCTTCCGTGATCTGCTCAGAGGTGAGGTCCGCCGACATCTGCGTGCGAATTCTCGCCTTGCCCTGAGGCACAACGGGGAAGCTGAAGCCGATGACGTAAACACCTTCATCAAGCAAAGCATCTGCCATACGAGTGGCCAGTGCCGCATCGCCTAGCATAACAGGAATAATAGGATGTTCGCCTGGCAGGAGATTGAAACCGCTTGCGGTCATCTTCTCGCGGAAGAGGCGGGCGTTGGAGTGGAGACGTTTTCTGAGGTCGTCCGACTTCTCGAGAATGTCGAGCACCTTGATACTGCTCGCGGCGATGACCGGCGGCAGTGTGTTCGAAAAGAGATAAGGGCGCGAGCGCTGACGGAGCCAGTCGATGATTTCTTTTTTGCCCGAAGTGTATCCGCCGGCAGCTCCACCGAGTGCCTTGCCGAGCGTGCCGGTGATGATGTCCACCCGGCCCATCACTTCGCAGTGTTCGTGCGTGCCGCGACCCTTTTCGCCCATAAAGCCAACCGCGTGAGAGTCATCGACCATCACAAGCGCATCGTATTTATCAGCGAGATCACAGATTTCTTTCAGCTTGGCAACGTAGCCGTCCATCGAGAAGATGCCGTCGGTCGCGATCAGGCGGAAACGGCATTTCGAAGCTTCTTTCAGCTTGTCTTCGAGCTCTTGCATATCGTTGTTGTTATAGCGAAAGCGCTGCGCCTTGGAGAGGCGAACGCCATCGATGATACTTGCGTGATTCAGAGAATCGCTGATGATCGCATCTTCAGCGCCGAGCAAAGTCTCAAAGAGACCGCCGTTGGCATCAAAGCAGCTCGAGTAAAGAATGGTGTCTTCCATTCCCAAAAAGGCTGAGAGTTTGCCTTCGAGTTCTTTATGAACATCCTGCGTTCCACAAATGAAACGAACCGAAGCCATACCAAAGCCGTATTTAGCGAGCGCCTCTTGCGCGGCGTGAACGACATCGGGATGGTTGGCGAGGGAGAGATAATTATTGGCGCAAAGGTTGATCAAAGATCGTCCCTCAGCGTTGATGCGAACTTGCTGAGGCGAGGATATCACGCGCTCTTTTTTGAAGAGACCTGCGTCTTTCACGGACTGAAGCTCTTGGGCGAGATGCTTGAAGTAGTCGTTTTTCATAAGATCCCCAAAACGTTCGAAGCGGAATCCGAAACTATAAATCCTATCAGGCTTCCTCACCAGACAAAAACATCAGGCTCCGAGGGAGAGCCTCTTAACGCTTGGCTTTTTTAGGCTTAGGAATAAGCACCAAGGTGACTTCGTCCCGGTCGTGATAGAGCTGTTTGCAACGGATTTCAAATTTATCTTCCGTCAATCCACTCTGTTCCCAAAAGGCAAGCTGACACGCTTCCACTTCAGAAAAGCGCTTTTTCATAGGCAATTTGAGGTTGATCACGGCCCATGTGCAGGTCTGCTCTTTAAACCAGCGAGCAACGAGCTCGATGACTCGCTGAGGCTTCTCCACCATATCGCAAACGAGGAGATCCACCGGCGCTTTGGGTTTGAATTTGAAGGCATCTTCGCTTTTGTGATCGAGCATGCCGGTTGCCATCAAAGATTCTGCCATTTTGCCATTATCCACGGCTGTGACATAGAAACTTCTTTCGAGGAGCTGGTAGGTCCAGCCGCCTGGCGAAGCGCCAAGGTCAACCGCCGTGCCGCCGCCCTGAAGGAGCTGAGTCCTTTCTTCTTCGGAGAGAAGAGTCAGGAAGGCTTCATCGAGTTTGAGGGTCGAACGGGAGGGGGCGTCTTCCGGAAATTTAAGACGGGGGATACCGCTGCGCCATGGCGAGCTGCGTTTTTTCCAGCTCAAGCCAAGGACTGCGTTTTCGTAATCCATAAAACAAATGTGGACCGCAGGCGCATTGTGATTGCCGCGATCGAGAGTGAAGCCATTACGTTTGAGGGCGTTGCCCATCGCCGGATGGAATTTTTTGCAGAAGTTCGCGAGCGCGCGACCCTCGTTCGTGTCTGGAAATTCCAGAACGAGTTCTCTAAAGTTTCTGAACTTGGTGCTCTTGAGAAGAGCAGCAGCCAGAACGCTGGCTCGGTCGGCGGCCGGCAGATCTTTAACGACTGCGGCCTGCTCAAGGATATGGCGCGTGAAAATAAAGTTGGCAGCGACTGGCATCTCGGATGCGCGTGGGTTCTCTGCATCGAAAGGTGTTCCGTTGTAGGACACGATACCGTGTTCGCCATGGATTTCCGGATACCCATCCCAACCGAGTGATGCAAATTGATCGTGAGCCTCAGCTACGCAATCTTTCTCGAAACCTGGACGACAATAGAGCACAAAGCGCATAGGAGGGACCTTTCTTCGCATGAACCGACTGGCTTCTTAATGGATTCGGGCGCTGAATGAAAGGCCGAATGCAAAAAAATCGACTTCGCTGTAGCTTATTTTTGTCAAAAGATGTCTGGCCTTGCGGCCCGCAGAGCGGCTGACGGGGGAGGGGTAAAAAGGATGACTGTCGAGGCCTTGATCGCGCGTTTGGAACATGAGTCCAAGGCATTGAAAATATGGAATAAAACTGGGTCGTGGATGATCTATTGCCCAGACTATTGCCTCAGCCCAAGTT
>SEDW01001002.1 GCA_004193325.1 Pseudomonadota bacterium
TCCTTTGCCTCAAAGCTCTTCGGCAGTCATGTGCGGGACCGGGTGGTTCGTCTCTACGCCTGGTGCCGCTACGTTGACGATCAGATCGATAACGAAACTATTCCCCTGGAGAAGAGAATTCTCGAACTCAAGACTTTGGCCAAACAAAGTTTTGACCCTTTGGTTTCGGCGGATATCCCGCCAGCAATTCGGGCTTTTCGCGAGCTTCGGTCTCAAGTGGATATTCCCATTGAGGAGCCAGTTGATCTGCTCAAGGGAATGTCGATGGACCTCTGCCAGCAGCGCTATCAAAGCCTCGAAGATCTGGAACTCTATTGCTACCGCGTGGCGGGCGTCGTTGGTCTGATGATGAGTCATCTCATGAATGTCAAAGACAAGGTGGCCCATCAACACGCGATCGATCTTGGTCTTGCCATGCAGTTGACCAATATCTGCCGGGACGTGATGGAAGATGCCCGCATGGGACGCATCTATCTGCCAGAAAACTGGCTGGAGGAGGCAGGCATCGCCCCACATCCGCAAAATCTACTCTTGCCCGATAGTAAAAAGGCCATTCTCCCCATCGTGCAGATGCTACTTGCTCGGGCCGAAGGCCTTTATAAAAGTGGGGACAGAGGCCTCAAATACCTACCGATTCGCTGTGCTCTTGCTGTCGGCATTGCCCGGCAGGTCTACTCGGCAATCGGTCATGAAGTTTTAAAACGCGGCGAACATGCCTGGGATAAACGCACCTGGATACCTCTACCGAAAAAACTATCGCTCGGTATCAAGGGCATCTTCAAGGCTCTCGCCACTATTCCCTATCGCCTGATACCAAGGAGATCTTATGGCAGTTGATCAAGTCATCACACGCCTTTCGCCCTTTAAAGAAGCCAAGGCCTATGTCTCGAACATCCGAAACTTCGGCAGTGAAGACTGGATTCGTTACGGCACCTACATGGCCCTCATCAGCAGTCTGCTCGTGGGCATCTGCGCTTTTCTCTACGTTGGTGTCGCGAATGGAGTGAAATTTCCAGGCTACGTCTGGTTCATTCCCGGCGGCACCGCACTGTTCGTCGTCTCCCTGGCCTTTGATGACATTGGTCACCGCACCCTCTATAAGGAGGATCTCAAAGCCGGTGAAGGTCACGTCCATCAGATGATCATCATCACGGCGGTGACGAGTGTCATGGCACTTTGCCTTTGTTATGAGCACGCCGAGACCTTTGCAGTTCCGGCCATCGGCTTGATTGCTCTCTCTTTCTTCTACAGTGCCGTGGACGAAGCCCTTCACTGGTATCGTTATCTCAAAAACGGCCTCGACCGTATCGAGATGTGGAGTCACTTCACGGCCATCACAGGTCATGTGCTCATGATTTCCTGCTGGTGGCACTGGTATTCCCAAGGCTACCCCGGCGTCAGTGAAACTCTCAGCAATCTTCCTTTTTGATCGGAACTGACCATGATCTCTCAGCTGCTCGCCTTGCTGGGTCTATTGATCCTTTGCTATAGACTCTGGCCACGGG
>SEDW01001003.1 GCA_004193325.1 Pseudomonadota bacterium
AGTGGAATATCGGTCTGCTCGCCGAGGTTGACGATCTTACCCTGAGTTCCGCAGGCGACTCGTCCCTTGAGCGTGTGCAAGGGAGCTGGGATCGCATAAGCCGTTGGCTCAAGACGTTTCACAAGATTTGCAAATTCCGGGATCTCAATCTCAGAATCGACCTTAACTTCCGATTTGATTGTATCGGTGCTGGCCGAGAGATAGCCCTCAAAATTACCGATAACCGAAGCTTTCAGACGATAGACATCGTTTGAAATCGGCGCAATCGAGGCTCGCACGTTCTTGGCGTCGAGGTAGGTCTGTTTGTTTTGCTGAGTGAGCTTTAATGGGAGATGCACCTTGATCGTAAACTTCGTTGGACTCAGGTCTGCGAAAGCCAGCTCTTCAGGAAGCGGGATGCGTTCGATGACGATCTCACAATTATTATTGGAATTGAGAATCTCGGGACCCGCAAAGTTATAGCGCCCCTCAAGGCGGCAGCGGCGGACTGCGAGTTCTGGCAACTGAGCAACAAAACCATCGGCGCTACCATCGATCTGACTCAAGAAACGGCCCTTGTCGAAGAAGCCTGATACCTTGGCCACAACGCGCTTTTTGCCTTCGCCAAAGCTGCCGTTGAGCTTATAGCGAAGATCGTCGAGGCTGTTGACCGTCATCGTTCCATCGAGACCGACTGGACCCTGCTCACGAATGCTTGCCCCACCGTCGAGCTTGATGTCGAAGGGAAAGCTAGCCGCAATATCAGCTGGCAGGCGGATGTCGAGCTTAAGGTTGCTCTTCATCACCGGAGTGCCAAGAAGATCTCCACTCTCGTAGGCGATCTTCCAATTTCTCTTATCGTTATAGACCTGAAGATTCATTGGGCCTTTGAGAAGTGTGACTTTATCCTGCTCAATATTGATCTCTTTGAAGTTTGCCGAGATCATTTCCCATTTGATAGCCCGAATTTTGGTGAGCAATTCCTGATCCCACTCAAAAGGCTTTTCCTCTTCATAAGGATCCTTGGGAGCAAGTGTCATCGCAAAAATGCCTTCTTCAACCACGAGCGGACCAATCATCGTCAGCGCAGGATGCGAAGGATGGATGTTGAATGCTGCCGCTGCCCCTGCATTGGGAGCGATAAAGGTCATGCTGCTCGTGCGCAGACGAATGTTCTCGAAAGTGACTGCAAGGCCTCGGTCGTAGATCGAGGTGCTTGGGAAATCCGCTTTGAAAGATTTGAATTCGAGCTGAACGCCAACTCTCGGCAGAACGTACGCTGAAGCAAATCTCAAATTACTTTCATTGACGATCCACTCAGGACGGTAAAGCAAGATGAGAAAAAGCGCTGCCGCCGCAATGAGAAGCACCGAGGCGAGCTCGATGAAAAAGATGATCGTGTAGCCCGCGAACTTAAAGAGGTGTTTGAATAGCATTAGAATTGCTCTCCTAAGCTAAAGTAATATTGCATGCCTGTCCGGTCTTCAAAGAGCTTCTCCTCATCGTCAGCCACATAGCCGTGAGCTTTGCCAACGCAGACCAATGCCGGGTGAGTAGAATTTGGTTTTGTTCAAGTCGAAAGCGAGATCGCCCAGCTGACCGTAATCGAAGAAGATCAGCGGCTGCAATTGCCAAGGCAATTTGTTGTTGAGCCTCAGCTCAGTGCCGAGATAAGCAGCGGTCAAAGACCCCGTGCCTTCGCTCGGGAGATTTTTACGGGCAAAGCCGCGCATGTCGTCCGAACCACCAAGGAACTGTTTAAAGGAGGCCGGGAGTTCATCGGCATCGGTGCCTTTACCGGGCTGGCTCGTTATAAATTTGCCGCGGAAACCCAAGACCCAGATCGTTGGATCGTAATTCAAAACGTTCCAAAGATAGGTGAAGTTGAACTTATAGTGCGCGATCGAAACATCCGAGACGGCCGACTTATTCGAATAGGATCCGAAGAAGTTCACCTGATAGCCCGTTTGTGGGTTCGCGAGGAAATATTCATACATATGATCCTGAACATTGATGCCCAGATCGAGTGTAAGAAGGCGGGTGTGAGGCGGTGCATCACCCCTTTGTGTGGATTCGAAGGAAAGCGACGGACCAGCATAGAGATCGAATTTATTGCCGGCCCAATCGGTGGTGTACGCGGGAGCAATTACGGACTTAACCGTACGCGATTCAAAGTTCGCCTCGAATTGACGATCAAGCTTTAGGTAGCTCTTCAAATAATTCGCTGTTGGAAAAGGCAGGTAGTACCAATCGTAGGACGTGAGAATTGTCTG
>SEDW01001004.1 GCA_004193325.1 Pseudomonadota bacterium
CCTTCATGTTCTAAGGCCTCGTGGAAGAGATGTCTCGATTCCCAAAGCTTTTTCTCGTCCTGACCGAGGCCCCAGGCAAATTCATGGAGAAGAGCGATCGAACGCCAGTACCAGGTCTTCACAGGGTTTCTAAAGTCATGATCGAGAACCGGTGCCCAGAGAGCGTGTTCAAAGGGTGGCTTATAATAGTGAGTTGCGCGGTCGCTAAAGGTTTTAAGAATGTTTGGTAAAAGCTTCTCGAGACCCGCAAATTGCAGGAGCATCTCCGACACGAGTTGCCAGGCTTCTGGCGTCTCGGGGAACCAGCGCAGTGGGTCCGCAAGGAGTGCATTCAGGGCTGCACGATCTTTCGGTGCAAGGTGTTCGAGTCTTTGGATACGAAGTAGGAACGAATCGAAGAGACCGACGCGGGCCTTCCAGTCGAGTTCGCGACTCAGCTTTTGCCCGTAAACGCAGTAGCCCTTTTCATCCCGCTCTACCCGAAGATCGAGGAGGAGATCGATGGCTTTGCCAAATTCTGGAGCCGTCTGTGGAATCGTTTCGAGGAGACGAATCGAGAGGGCTTCGTCCTCGGCTTTGAGAGCCGCATGACCCAAGGCATAAGCCAGCTCAGTCTCGGATTTGCCGAAAGTCGAACCAAACTGTTTTTGGCTATTCCAGATCTCGTTGTCATTACGTTTGAACCAACGGAACGCCTGCTCGCTCTGACCGCGATCGATCATCGACCAGATGCAGTACCAGCGTTCGAGTGGAATATGCTTCAAAACCAGATCTTTTCTAAACAAAAATCCGTCGAGGAAATCATGCCGTTTGGCCTGCCAGAGTTTGGTCAGAGCGTGGACGCGGGTCTGATTTTGCAGAAGCGAATAATAGTCGATCGACTGACGATTCAGATGCACAAGCACATCTTCGAGATCGTTGGCATTACCGTACATCAGCGCGAGCTCGACGAGACGACCGGCAGTATCCGGGCGAGGAAAACGTTCGTAGAGACGCCAGGCATCCGCTTTAAAACCCGCCCAATTTTGTACGCCTTCAATTTTTTTGCGGAGCAGAATCTCGGCTTCAACAAAATCATCGACCGCCGATTTCTGAGGAGCAACCGGAGCCGCTTTTCGGGCAGCGATCGCGGCATCGATCGATTTTTTAGTTTCTTCCTGAGCCGCAGCGTAGGAATGGGAATGCGGAGTGAGTTTGGGTTCGGCTTTAACGGCTTCCGCTTTGATTTCGGGAACCGCTGCAGCGAGAGTGGCTTTCATTTGCTGAGCGATCGCATCGGCTTTGATTGTAGGTGCAGCCGCTAGGGGTGCCGGCGCAGTAGCCTTAAGCTCAGGTTGAGGAGCAGCAGCTTTAAGCTCAGCCTGCGGCGCAGCCGGTGGAACAGGTTTTATAACGGTTGCGCCCGGACGCTGCACATCGGGCTGCGTCTTGGCAAAGGCTTTGGTTAAGCGCTCGATCTCTGCGTCGTCGATTCTTTCCACTTCGGGATAGCGGGATGGGTA
>SEDW01001005.1 GCA_004193325.1 Pseudomonadota bacterium
AATTTCAAAAAAGCGTTAAAGCAAGCCATCGTAGAGAAAGCGGAAGCCGTCCGCATTGAAGACGGACAAAGTCCCCATCTTCTCCACTTCTCCAGCGAAAAAGCTATGGCCCAGCTTCCGGTAGCCACGACTCATGACGTCCAGGCGCTAATGGAAAGTCTGGTTGCTACAGGGGAGCCCCTTGGTGAAACCGCTCGCGAAGGCGTTCTCGCCATTGTGAACTTTGGCGAATTAAAGCTGATTGCTCAATTCACAAGCCCACTTCGCCTCTTTGCTTTTATACCGCCGCAAGGCAATCAGATGTATCAGCAGGTGAAAGGCCAGATTCTCGGCAGCGAGAAACCGGCTCCCAGCCCCATCGATATCGCACCGAACCATGGTAAATTCCAGCTCGCGACCTACCCTGCGCAATCGGGAGATCTCGACAAGCTGACAATGGCCCCCAAAAAAGCAGCGCTTTCCGTTCCGCCAGCAGATGATTTTGATGGAGGCACCGCGACGGCTGCCCTTGCTCCTTTTGCAGCAGGGCCTCAGGGCGCGGATCCTTTCGCAATGCCGCCCGCCAAGGCCGATCCTTTTGCTTCGGCTGCCTTATTTCAGGCGGATCCATTTCCAGCCCCTCTGGCCAAGGCTGACCCCTTTGCAGGAGCCGCTCCGGCTCAGGCATCCTTTGCTCCCGATCCATTCTCGTCGCCGGCTCTCGCCAAGGCCTTGCCTTTTGAATCGGAGATTCCGGCAGAACACCGAAAGACTCATCCAACGATGGTGAGTTCGGTTCGTCAGGAATTTTCGCCGATCCCCTCAGAAGTGAGTCAGATGGGTGGCTTCGACAGCAATCTTTCGCTCGCATCGGCCATGCATTCAGGCGGCCGCGCTCCTGAGCACACCGACGCCGATTATCATTATCAGGGAGCGAATAGCGTTGCGGTTCGTAAACCCGAGCCAGAACCCGTTGATGAAAACGTCATTCACTACAGCGCTTTTATTCCCGGTGAAACGATCGATCGCAACAGTCGCGTGTTCCCGATCGATACGGTTCTTCAAGACATGATCAAACGTAAAGCGTCTGACCTTCACGCAACCATGGGCGAAGTCCTCTGTATGCGTATCGATGGTGAGATCGAGCGTGTGGGTAAAGAGATCGTTCGCGAAGATTATATGAAATCCATTCTCGATCCGATTATACCGCCGCGTAACCGCGAAGAATTCGCCAAGGGCAACGACACCGACTTTGCCTACGAAATACCGGGTCTCGCTCGTTTCCGTGTGAACATTTTCCGCGACCGGATGGGTGTGGGTGCGGTGCTTCGCCAGATTCCCGAAAAAATTCTTTCTGCGGATGACCTGGGTCTTCCGGCAGCGGTTCGTAAATTCTGCGAACTCTCCAAAGGCCTTGTCGTCGTAACGGGTCCTACCGGTAGCGGGAAGTCGACCACGCTTGCCGGCATGGTCGATCTCATCAACGAGACGAGACACGAACACATTCTGACCATCGAAGATCC
>SEDW01001006.1 GCA_004193325.1 Pseudomonadota bacterium
ACGGGACTGTAATCGATCTTGAGAAAAAGTCGCGAGCCGATTACGACGGCAAGCAGGGTCGTGAATATTCCCGCGATGCGACCGAAGATGAGAGATGTGACGATGACGGCAACGAGATAAAGTGTGAGCGCCAGACCTTGTCCAAGTAAGGTTTGGAGCACAAAGCGCAGACCTGTGATCACCGCTACGGAACTCAGGACGGCAAGGCTGCTCAGTAAAATTTTGCGTGCGTCGGGCTTCATCATCTTCATGGCCCGAGCATACAAAACCAGACGTCATAAGTCAGCGCTATTTATTTAGGGATTGATGCTGTTAAAAACTCTAATCTTGCGCGGCCATCCATGGCTGCTTTCAGCTTGGCAGAAAATGTCGTCTCGTCAAGGCATTCTCCCTCAGCTAGAGTCGAAGAGAAGCTTGCAGAATGCTTCTTAGCAAAGTAATCATAAGTCACTGAGACCTAGTGAACTCATCTTCCCGAAGGATGTCCATTGAGCAATTTGCCTGTAAAAATTTACTTTGACGGTGGCTCCAGAGGCAACCCAGGACCCGCAGCGGGCGCGGCCTATGCGGATTATAATGGTGGCGTTGAGAAAGCCTGCTACCTCGATCACGCGACCAATAACGAAGCCGAATATCGCGGCCTCCTCATGGCCATCGAAATCGCCAAAGACTTAAAGCTCCCCTCCGTACAATTCCTTGGCGACAGTAAGCTCGTCGTCATGCAGGTCACGGGCGAGTGGAAAGCCAAACATCCAATGATGAATGAACTGCGTATCCAGGTTATGGCTGCTCTGGCCTCAGTTCCTCGGTGGCAGATAGACTGGGTTCGGCGCGAACAAAATTCCGAGGCCGACCGGGTTGCGAACCAGATGATGGATAGCCATTCGGGGATGTCGCCCATTCCAAGCTTTGAGAAGACCGTCGCCGCAAAAGCTGAAGCGAAGGAAAAGGCGAAAGCGGCTATGGTTCCAGCAGAACCGGGAGCTATCCGCCCTGACATTCAAAAACTAAATAATTTGGCGGAAAAAGCCTCCTTCAAAGACTTTTCAGCTTTAAAAGTCGGGGGAATGGACCAATATTCGCGTTCCAACCCTGAAGCTTTGCAAGGGCTCCTGCCAAATTTTGACGAACTTTCTGCCGCTTTTATGCAACGATCGAAGAGCGATAAAAATTCTCAGGACATGCCTGAGATCGATCGCACGAAGCTTGTGATCAATGCTCTGCGCTGGACAGCGCGGGGACTTAATCCCGAGCTGGCGATTCGCAAAGTTCTCGTCGACCTTGAGGTTACGAACAACATTCGCAATAAAAAAACGAAATAATTGAGTGGAGCTGATTGCATGAGTGGTCCAATCGATAAAGCCGACATCAAACGACGATACGAGAGCCTTCAGCTATGGGCTGCGGTTTATACGTCGAATATCGAGTCGAGAATTCAGACAGCGACAGGCTGGAAGAGATTTCATGCCTTTGTTATGGATCAGTTCGAGGAGTCATT
>SEDW01001007.1 GCA_004193325.1 Pseudomonadota bacterium
TAGCGGCTTTCAACCGGAATCGCTTTGTAGACGAGAAAAGGATTGGCTGCAGTGTCAGCGTCGTAGTCAGGATAATCCTTGAGCGCGATGTCCCACTTTTTATCGTAGAAGAGTTCGTTTAATCGCGCGAGCTTCTTAGGACCAAGGGTGTAGATTAGGTGGTTCTTGTGAGTGATTGTCGCCGTGACTTTCTCGAAGCGATAGTAGAATACACCAGCATCATCATAGGGACGACGGGTCGCCACATCAAAAATACGGTCAGGGCTTTTGGTTTTCGAACGAACGAGTCTGAAGAAAGATCCAGGAGCGTCTGAGAATTCTATCACCCCTAGAAACATGTGCTCAAAGAGATAACGAGCGACCAAACGGGATTTTGGATCCAAGCGGTTGAGGAGTTCTTCCCAGGTATTGATGTGGTCCTGTTCCTCCGGACTGACTTGCGCCACGCGGCGGCGCCCTTCGGCAGATAACGCGGGATAACCTTCACTCAGCCAATGGCTGAAAATAGAGGCTTCCGTCGCATCGAGAGGCGGCAATCCATAGGGCATTCCCATTTCCGAGTGGTCGGTGAGGAAATCGACGAGCTCGTTCGAATCCTTGGGACAGATATTAGAGGCCTTGGCTTTCTGTCTTACCGCATCCTGATTGATTTGTCTTTGCTTCACGAGCGCCATAAAAGGACTCGCTTCTCCCCCATGAGCTACGGGGAAAAAACCTTTTTTGTTCCAGGCTAAATAATCGTGAGCGTCGATACCGAGACGCGTTGGATCGATATCCTCAAGGCGCGTGCCATCGTAGAGTTTGATCTTGGTCGCACCACGACGAATGCCCTCGTGATCTGCGAGATTGAGCTGACAAGGTGAAGTGTAACAGGCATGGCAAGCCACGCAGCGGGCATTGAGCAGAGGACGAACTTTGTCGAAGTAGTAGGCGTCGCGGGCCTGGGAGGCTTCTGCAGGAAGCTCGGAAATAAGCTCGGGATTATCCGAGCAGCTCATCAGCAAGAGAAAGAGCAATGCAGAAAGGCGACTGCGAAAGCGAACTGACATTTGTACTCCGGTCGACTGCGGACGATAGGCTTATAAATAAGCATATCACAGCCTGCCTTCAGAGCTTAGAGCGCCCCTCTTCTTCGTACCACTCCTTGGCGCCAATGATCTTCCACTGCGCTTTCTCGCCATCGATTCCATAAGCGCCTGAGAGGCCTCCCAGTGAAAGGAGGAAGCGGGCGCGGTTCACCTTAGGACTTTGGTCCATCCAGCCCTTGATGGCGAGTTCTCCAGCCTTTGCGTCGAAGTCCCGGACGCTGAGGCTTGTCTCAGTGGCTTTGATATTGAAATTCACTTTAGGGCCTTTGAGATCAAAGGCCGAAAGCATCCAGTCAGGGAAACTCTTGTCCTTGATGAGAAAGGCGAGCACAGGCTGAAGATTATCACCCGAGACGCTGACTCGACTGGATAGAGCCATCGGGTCTTCGTATTTGATCTTGGCGTCG
>SEDW01001008.1 GCA_004193325.1 Pseudomonadota bacterium
CATTGGAAGACGGGCATCGGTCCTTCCCGATTATTCCCATCAGGACTGGGAGCGCATGTCGCTCTTCAAAGCTTCAGAGCGTTCCGACGGTTCCGTGTCACACTGGGCTTCACCTCCCCTTCAAGACCGTATGAAAATTTATGTTGAAGCTGCGCGTAAGATGGCAGCTGATGCTTTTTCCAGCGATGAAAAAGCCCCTTCGTACATCGTCGATATTTCCTGCACAGGTTATCGCGCACCCACACCGGTTCAGGAGCTCTTGCTCGACAAAGGTTGGGAGCAAAAAACCCGTCTGTTGAAGATCGGGCATATGGGCTGCTATGCATCGGTACCGGGAGTGCATCTCGCCGTGCAGATGGCGCAATCCATTCCTGAGGACGCTCAGGTTTCGGTTCTTAGCACCGAACTCTGTACCCTCCATCTCAATCCGCTGGCGCAAGATCCCGATCAGATCGTGAGCAACATTCTCTTTGCCGACGGTTGTGCAAGAATCGACGTGGGAACGGCCAAGAAGAAAAGCAGTCTGGCTTTTATCGATCATTACGAAGCTATTGTGCCAGACAGTTCTGAGTACATGAGTTGGGATCTCGAAGATTCTCGGTTCCATATGACTCTCAGCCGAAAGGTTGTTACGCAACTCAACAGAGTGATCGGCGGCCACCTTACGGAATTTCTGTCAATCCATGGGCTCAAAGCTGATCAAATCTCACGCTTCGCCATTCATCCGGGTGGTCCCCGTATTGTCGAATCGATTCAGGAAGAACTCAATCTGCCAGACCATGCTGTCTCGCACAGTAAGGCCGTTCTCGCTCATTACGGGAATATGTCGTCCGCAACGCTCCCTCACGTTTGGAAAGCGATGATGGAAGACGAGAAGGTGAAGAGTGGCGAACTCATCGTCTCCATGGCTTTCGGACCCGGTCTGACAGTAACGATGAATCTTTTGCAAAAGGTTTAATCGATGGCCCAGGTCTTTCATATCCTCCTTTTTCTTCTCGCAAGCATGCAGGCAGTCCTGATGTTTGTAGATGAAGGGGTTTTTCATCGCCGCCGTGGTCTCGAGCGCTTTGAGCGCTGGGGGCATGTGGTGGATACACTCCTCTTTGGGGCGGCTTTATCCGTTGCGGCATTTTTTGAACCCACTCGCTTTGCGATTATTGCCTATTCAGTCTTGGGGTTTTTATCCTGCATCGTCATAACCAAGGACGAATGGATTCACGCAAAATCCTGTGAGCCGATCGAGCAGTGGTGTCACGCTTTGCTCTTCGTTCTTCACGGTGCGCTCGTCATCGTCTTTGGAATGCTCTGGAATCTTGAGCCGACCGCCTGGGAACTCAAAGTTCTGCCCATTACCGTCTTTGCCTGGGCTCTTTACCAACACCTCTATTGGAATGTCTATTATGTCCGAAGCCGTCATCAACAATAGTTTCTACGATGATCTCGACGAACGCTGGTATAACGACGATGGTCATATCATAGCCCTTCTACGT
>SEDW01000155.1 GCA_004193325.1 Pseudomonadota bacterium
AGAAGGTTGCCGTGAATCTCTTCATCGAGGAGCTGGTTGTTCGCAGCTCCTGCAACGATCGAGGCTTTGAGTTCTGCAACGACTCGATCGTCGAGAAATCCGCCGAGTGCGCATGGCGCGAAGACATCAACATCCAACTTGTGAATGTGATCGAGAGCGACAGCTTCTGCCCCGAATCGTTTCACCACATCCTCGACCTTCTTCTGATCAATATCCGCCGCGAAGACTTTGGCGCCTTCGGCTGTGAGATGTTCGATCAGGTGAGAACCGACAGCCCCAACGCCCTGCACAGCGACTCGGATACCTCTGAGGCTGTCCCTGCCGAGCTTATAGCTGACGGATGAGCGAATGCCCTGGTAAACGCCCCAGGCTGTCACAGGAGAGGGATCTCCGGATCCACCGGCACGTGAGTTAATACCGGCGACAAAATCAGTCTCAAGACCGACCTGCTCGATATCACTCACTCGGATGTTCACGTCTTCGGCTGTGATGTATCGGCCGCCAAGACTGTTTACAAAACGCCCGAAGGTTCGAAAGAAAGCTTCGCTTTTGAGCTTTCTGGGATCGCCGATGATAACAGCCTTACCACCACCAAGATTGAGGCCGCTGACCGCGTTCTTGTAGGTCATGCCGCGTGATAGACGGAGGACATCGCGCAGCGCCTCTTCCTCGCTCTTATAGTCCCACATCCGGCAGCCGCCGAGAGCCGGACCAAGAGTTGTATCGTGAATAGCAATGATCGCTTTAAGGCCTGTAGCTTTGTCGTGGCAAAAGACAACCTGCTCGTGACCCATGCTGCTAAGATTCTCAAAGAGTGTCATAAAAATCCTTTTCATATCGAAACGACGCAGTCTGCCTCTGGTCCTAACCAGTGCTTGGAGACTCGATGCTTCGGAATAGCTTTGATGAAACAGAGTGTTTTGAAACAATTGGCTTTAAACAGCGCGCAGCAAGACACATCGCGATACAAATCCGTATCGAGGTGACAAAGCACGACTCTGGAAAATGCTAATGATTCAGGGAGAAATAGATGAAATTAACAACAATGATGCAGATGATACGAAGAAGAATGGCAAGCGAGGGCAGAGCGAGGAGCAGAAAGAATAGCTTGGGTTGCCTGGAGATCAGGACTTAGGACGATCGGTTGATTGAAAAGATTAAACAAAACATCGCCTCCAATTCGTAAGAGAACCTTAAACTGAAGGAGAGGCGAAGTATTGTCAACGTTTTTAAAACTCCCCGGATTCGGGGGAGATTTACTTGTGTTTCACAATTTGGAAGAGGCGATGAGGCGTCTTGCCTTTGTAGTCGACCGGAATGGTTCTCGATGTGACTTCGGTACAAGTCGCAGAAATCAAACCGTCCAGATCGGGTTCAAATCGCTGATGGTTCGTCGAGAAGAATAGCACGCCGCCTTTTTCCAAAACTGCGAGAGTACTTTCGACAAGACTTCGATGATCGTAGAGAACATCGAAGGGTTCCATTCCTTCACGGGTCGAGAACGAAGGTGGATCGAGAAAGATCACATCCCACATATTTTTAGCGAGCGATGCGTGCTCGAGGAAAGTCCGCACTTCATTGGAACTCCATTCCTGACGACAGCTGCCGACCAGACCATTGAGTTCCATATTTTCTTTTGCCCAATCGATGTAGCGACGGGACATGTCGACTGTCGTAACGGATTTGGCTTCGCCCTTGGCAGCATAGACGCTGAAGGCGCCGGTGTAGGCGAAGAGATTCAAAAAGCGTTTGCCTTTGACGAGGTCACGAATAATGCCGCGAGTCACGCGGTGATCAGTGAAGAGGCCGACGTCGAGGAAGTCATCGAGGTTGACGAGGAATTTCAAATCGCCTTCGGCGACTTCCATCGTCTCGTTGGTGCGAGCGAGGCGTGCGTAACGGTCGCCTTCGTGCGGACGAGTGGTGCGGCGGCGGATATGAACATTCTCAAGAGGAATCTCCAGAGCGGCGGCAACCGAGGCTGAGAGCAGTTCGAGGTAGCGATCGTGATCGGTTTGCTCGCGAACGTATTCACCTAGAATCACGTGACCGGCATACCAGTCGACGACAGCGCGGACTTCGGGAATATCAATATTGTAGAGGCGAAAGGCCGTGACGTTATCTTTTTCAAACTTCTTACTCAAAGCTTTGAAGTTTTTTTTCACTCGGTTGCCAAGCATTTCTGCGTGCTTTTCCATAACTTCGACGGGATAGAGTTTGAAAGTCATCCGTTGCATATTTGCCTCTGCCTATAGATCTTAACTCGGGTTGTGGAAACCCTGCCGTGTAGAGATGGCAGAACTTAGCGATGGACCTATAAGAAGTCAAGTCGCAAGAGATTTTCGGCAGTTTCGGGAGAAATGCGGGATGCAAAGGTGAGATTTTTTGAACTGAAACTGCGAAAATCGTGCCAGAGGGGCTCGGTTATGGCTTTTGGAAGGAAATAGCTCAGCCGGCGGTTGCCAGCTGAGCGAAATGGATGGAGTTCCTAACACTTATTCCGGATCATTCAGGCTTTCTTCCGCTGCGGGAGCTGGAGCCTGAGCATCAGTCTGTTCTTTGTTCACGGCTTCTACTTTCGAGAGATCGCATTTTTTCTTTTTCTTTTCCCACACGCCGCCTTTGTCCGTGCACTCTTTCGCTTGTTTGCCATGCGCGCCTTTGCCAGCTTTTTTAGCCGGAGTCGCAAGGGCAAGTGAGGAGGAGAGGAGAACTGTCAACGCAATCGCAGATGCTTTAAACATTTGGCTAGACATAAAGACTCCTGGAAGTAAAAAAATGAGCAGGCTGAGAATCGCCTCATCCTGCTTTATCGAGAGGTCGAATAGAAAAGCCCGGTCGTGAGGACGAGCAGAACAAAAACCAATCCGGCAATGATTCGCTTTCGTCGGATCCGCGACAGATATTCCTTTCGCAGACTGTGATCGACGAAGGAATTCAGGCTCGGATCAAAACGGATGAGGTTTTCAATATTGCGTTTTAAACGTTCCAATTGAACTCGTGAGGATCTGGATATGACGATGATCATCGCGATGCGTTGGCGCTTGTAAAGGACCTGCTGTAAGAGTTCGTCGATCGTCTGAGGCGCTGGTTTCATCGCCAGAATTTCCACGAGATCGTCTTTCAATCGTTTGTCGTTTCGAAGGAGCATGAGCTTATCTTCAGCTTAACTTTTAAAGGTCTTTGAAAATTACAGCCTCTGATAATTCAGAGGCTGCAAAACCGGAAAGTTTTAATGCTTAGACTGTTCAGAGCTAAAGAAGGGATGCACGAGTTGTGCCAGGAGGGGGACGGCGGCAAAGTCTTGCCGCTCAGCGATAGGCTCGGTAAACACCCATTAGTGGGCTTTGAGACTTTGATGATCCTTGTCAATTCTTGACAGGACGAAGTGCTCGATGGAAATGCTGCCTTCGCGAATTTTGCTTTTCAGCGTGTTGCGCGAGATGCCGAGAATATCGCAGGCCTGCTGGAGATTGCCGCCAGTATGTTCTAGCACCGCAGGGATAATCTGCTGATCGAGGAGGCGAATCGCCTTGTCGTAGAGATCGCCCTCACCCTTGGCGAGAGTTGAGCGAAGGAGATCGTTGATGGAAAGGAGCGCGGGCGTACCCGTCTCCCGCCTTGGACGATTGAGACTCGTGTGGATCAGGGCCTGAGGCAAATGCTCCTTGGCAATGACCGATCCCACGGCGTGTGCGAGAGCGTGTTTCACGACGCTCTGAAGCTCGCGCATATTTCCGGGCCACTGATAGTCGCAGAGAATCGAATAGACCTCAGGCGAGATAAAGACTCTTTCTTTCCCAAACTCTTTTTGAAAACAGCTGACAAAATAATTGACGAGATCGGGAATATCGCCTTCACGTTCTTTAAGTGCGGGAAGGTTGATACAAAAGACGTTTAGGCGGTAATAAAGGTCCTCACGAAAGAGGCCTCTTTGCATGAGGGCATGGAGGTTTTTATTGGTGGCGGCCACGATTCTCACATCGGTGCGAATCGTCTCGTTGCCGCCGAGGCGTTCAAAGCTCTGCTCCTGAAGAAGCCGAAGAACCTTGGCCTGTGTAGCCGTCGACATATCGGCAACTTCGTCGAGGAAAAGTGTTCCGCCATGAGCAAACTCAAATTTACCAATGCGCCTCTTCTCGGCACCGGTGAACGCGCCTCTTTCGTGTCCGAAGAGTTCGCTTTCCAAAAGAGTTTCGGAAAGGGCTGCACAGTTGATGGCCACGAACTGATTGTTTCGTCTCGGGCTGTGGTGATGGATCGCATGGGCCACGAGTTCTTTGCCGGTGCCGCTTTCGCCTAAGATCAGAACGTTGCCAGTCGAACTCGCAAAGCGTCCGATTTTTTTGTAGATCTCCTGCATGGGAATCGACGAACCGACGATCGTGACGTCCGCTCCGGGAACAAAAGTCACGGCCGAGAGATCCGAACTTTCTTTGGTGGAAAGTTTGCCTTCGCTCAAGGCACGTTCGACCGTCTCTTTCAGTTTTTGCAAATCAACGGGCTTAAGCAAATAGTCAAATGCGCCGCTTTTGGACGCCTCAATCGTTGTTGCCGCTGTGGAATAAGCGGTAAACATAATCACCGGCACCTGCTCGTCGATCGCGCGAATATCACGCAATACATCGAGACCTGAAGCTTCGCTTAACCTAAGGTCGAGGAGCACCACATCAGGCCGATGTTCTTTAAAAGAACGAATGCCGATCGATGCGGAGTTAGCTAGATTGACCTTGAGGGTAGGGCTCTGCAAACTCTTCTGCACCGCGTAGAGTAAAGCACTGTCGTCATCGATTACGAGCAAAGTTGATAGAGGCATGTCTTAGCTCCTGACTATCCCGGCGTTGGCGAGGGGAATGGAAAATCCTACGGTGCTGCCACCAGATGGACGATTATGCGCAAACATCGCTCCGTGGTGAGCTTCGATAATTTTTTGGCTGATAGAGAGACCGAGGCCGATGCCGCTTTCTTTTGAACTCACAAAGGGTTCAAACATCTGCGGAAGAATAGTCTCGGGAATGCCGCTGCCACTGTCCTTGAGAGAAACCTTAACCTGTGACGTATCCGCTTCTTCGACGACGAGAGTCATCTGCCCGCCCTCCGGCATGGCATCCAGAGCATTAATAAAGAGGTTCAAGAGAACCTGTTGTAGCTGCTGGGAATCCGCTTCAACTTCGAGGGCTCTGGCCTTGATATCTTTCTTAATGCTGACATTCTGAATTGATGCTCTGCCGCTGATAAGCGACAGGCAATAGCTGATCACACTCTCAATGCCCACCCTTTGTCTTTCGATGAGCGGCGGCTTCGCAAAGTCGAGAAGGTTCTGCACCGTTTTTTCCAGACGGCAAATTTCCTGGACGATCAAACGGTAGTCCCCCTCGTCGAGAGCGGAATTATCGGGATCATTGAGAGCGGCCTGCACGAGGAGTTTGATCGACATCAAAGGATTGCGAATCTCATGAGCAGTGCCGGCAGCAAGTTGTCCGACTGCAGCGAGCTTTTCACTTCTCAAAACTTCTTCCTGAGACTTTTGAAGGCGGACCACAACTTTGTCGACTTCTCCAGCCATCGCTTCAAGAACGCGCTTCAACTCTTCCAGATCAAGACTTGTCGAAAGGCGCACCGGCCCCACGACTTCACTGAGACGGCCCGCAGCGAGAGACAAGGGAAGATTGAGTTCGACCATCGAACGACGCAAACGTCTCGATGCCTTGAGTCCTGCGAAGAAACCGCCGAAGCTGCCGACGATACCCATGCCCAGCAAGAGCCAGGAAAAACGATTGGAAAAGACGAGGTGCGATTGAGCGACAGAAATCATCGTCAGTTCGTTGTAGTCCAGATATTCGTGAGCGGGTGGAATGATGTCTTCGGTGAGAATGCGCCCGATCTTCTGAGGAGCGTCGACTTCGGGGTGCCCCCTTTGTAAATCGACGAGATAAGCATCCATGGATTTTTTGTAATCCTCATAGCCTGCATTCACCCTTGCCATGAGATCACGTTCTCGCCCTGTCGTTGCAAGGCGGCTGGCTTCGTTCAACCAGTGATCCGTGTCAGATCGTAGAGATTCGATCTCCTCGAGATCTTTGGCAGTGGGAATTTCATCGATCTTAGCAAGACGGGCATGCATCTCCCGCAGCACAATTTCCAGTTCTTCTGCAGACCGAACACTCGCCACATTCAATTCAAGCATCGTCGATAAGTCTTGGTAGAGATGTCTCACATACCAAGCGGCTGACGATCCCAGCACGAAGAGAAGTGCACTGAGGAGAAAAACGAGTGAAAAAGTTGAAGAACGAAGTCGTGGCATATTCTTTGCTCAATAGGTCGTGCAAACTCGATTTTAGAACGGGTTTACGCTAGGAATGGGCTTTAGGCTCAGACGTAACTTGTCATTTTTTGACAGCAGTCGTCAACTTTTGATTGATAGAGATGGTGGGATTTTTAGAGCGGCAGAAGCTTCTTCTGCCACTCTATTTCTACGTTAGTCGTGAATTGCTGGATTAGCTGGAGCTTGAGAGAGCTTGGGTTCGGCTTTGAGACGATTCTGAATCAGTAAATCTCCCGTCACGATTCCATTCGCCACCACGTAGTGACTGTTCAAATCATCATTTGGACCTTCCAACTCAAGATTCCAGACTATCGGCGCTACTTCCGGTACAGGTATGGATTCAACCGCTTTGACGTTCTCCCAGCGATCTCCGTGGAGCCGCATACGATCTCCAGGAAGCAACTGTGAAGCTGTGCGAAGTCCGTGATCAGTAACGAACGGATGCTCGCTTGTGGCATCGATGCTGCGATCGCCGACGCTGATGCGAATCAAAGGTTTAAGTTCAGGACCCTGAGTGTATTTGCGAACCGCAAAGGATTTTTTAAGAACCGGATTCCAGACCCGATCCCATTCGTTGAGTTCGTCGATACGTTTTTCAGTCTTGTTATCGCCGAGGAGTATCTTGCTATCGCCTGTAAGGCAGCCGCAGGTACCGCGATGAAAGAGCTTTGCACCCTTACATGAGTTCGTGTCGTAAACCCAAACGTCTGAGTCGTGCAAAGGATAGCCTAAAATAGGCCCGCCTGGAAAAGCGAAACAGACAGGACCGGCACCGACGTAGGCACCATACGCACCCATTTCATCACCACGATCCGTGAGATCATGGCCATAGTAGGGACAGGCGGCGGTGCATTTCGTTTTGTAATCGCCGAGAGTGAGCGTGCCTCCGCTTCCGCCAGTATCACTTGCGACAGCTGGGGGCGGCGGTGGTGGATCTTTTCTAATACGAACTTTAAAAACAGACGTTTTCCCTAGTTCATCTTCCACACCATCCGGACCTCGAACGATGAGTTGGAAAGTGCCTTGCACGGGAAGGGCTGGAGAAGGCGTAGGAACAGGGACCGCTGGTGGAGTCGCTGTAGCCCCTCCGCCGCCTGCACCACCACCGCCTGCATAACTGCCTTTGACAAAGCCGCAGCTTGTACCATCCGAGGAGGCGCCAGTGGTATCAGGAGCCGCTCCACCGCTGCCTCCGGTACTTCCTGAGGCAGTGCTGGTTGCTACGACTGGGACGGGATCGGGTTCGGGTGCTGGATCATAAAAGAATACCGGGCCCACTTCACCGCCGACGTTATCGTAATTGACTGCTTTGTGCGTGACCTGACCATTTTCACGGCCACCGAAAGTTTTCGTTATCACGCCATCCACAAGAAAATCAGCATCGAAAGCAATGCCTGAAACGTTCGCAACAAATTCAAAGGGACCGTCAGACAGATCCGCACCATCCTTCATCTCGATCCAGGCTCCGCCTGGTTTGCGGTACATGAGTTTCGGATCGTAAGGAAAAGGCGGGGGCAAAGGAATGCGTCCGACGATTTTGATTTTTTCAGATCCGGATTTGGTGTTGTATCGACCGGTGACTTCCACATCGACCGATTTCACAAGTTTGACGGCCGAATCAAAATTGGGTTTGATGAATGTAACATTGAAGCTTTCCATTGTGGGGCCAGTCGTGTTCTGCATTGCTGCTTTTACAGCTTTTTCGTTCAAAGCCGGCTCACGCAGCATAATCTCTGTTTCAACGGTGCTCTTCTGATTCGCTTTGGAGCTTGAATTTTTGGATTTCTGCAACTGCCAGCTGGTCGCAAAATAATTGTTCGCGAAAAGGGCCGGCTTATATTTGCCGGCGTGTTTGCTTGTCGTTATCAAGGATTTGTAGTGGCTGATGGCGCTCGTCGCACCGACATTTTTCTCTTCGACGGCACGTTGCAGTTGGGCCTGATCGATTGCCTGTTTGGTTTGAATAGAAGACTGTTGGACAAAAGTAGTGGCAAGGGCAAGGCTTACAATCCCAGCCATGGCTACCAAAGCCGTTGATCCTGATTCTTTATTACCCAATGGCATAATGCTCTTCCTATACAGCCTAACCACTTTTCGGTATTATTATATTAATTCTTAATTCCATATTTTTACTGGATAAAAATCGGTTTCGCTGAATTTGAGTAGCCTTAGAGGTTAGTCCTTTTAGTTAAACTTAATCAGTATCTTACAGTATAAAAATTGCGTAATAATTCACGCTTCGACATAAAAATAGGCGTTTATGAAATCACAAGATTCATCAAAGTACATCTTGATCGTAGTCATGATAGCCATTGTTTTTTTCCTTTACCGCTCCTGTTCCAAATCGAAAATAACTGCGCCGCAAACAAATGTTAAGGAGGCGCCACAGGCGATGACTCAACAAGCACAGCAGCCACAAATCATCGAAAACACCCAAAATCTGCAGTCTTATAATAGAGAGGTCGACAAGCGCCGCGCCGCAGCCGTTGCGCGCGAACGGGTGGGAATGCAAAGCATGGCCCTCGAGAAAAATACCAAGGGTCAATACGAACTGAAGTTCGAGCTTGTGATCAAACCCATCTGGTGCAAGGCTGGAGATTACGAAACGATCAAATCGATAGTCAGCGACTATCAGCATCCTTTAATTTTGATCAGTCTGGAATCGACGAGTTCATCAACTAAAATCAGTAAACCCCTGCGCATGACTCTCATGGACTTCGGCAAAGGCTTTAAACACAGCTTCATCCTCGACGGAATCAAAGCCGACTCGAACGAGAGTCTCGCCCTGAGAATCTGTATGGATCGCAATAAAAAGGACAGTTGTTCAGACGCTAAGCCAGTCGATCAAAAGATTCTGGGTCTGATTGGTCGCAAGACGAACGCTGTGATCAAAGATGACGTCACCTTTTATTTCCAGAATCTTTACGTAAAAAATGGCGAGATCGTTTCTCAAGGGGCGATGGACTATTCTAAAAATTACGAAAAAAGGCTCAAAAATCAGCTGAATAAGGAAGGCTTTGAACTCGATAGCTTTCCTGACAACTGGAAAATGGCCCGAACCATTCGGTCCGAGCCAATCAAACTCTTGCAGGGAAAGCTCACAGCGTATGTCTCGCGGAACGATCCCAAATGTACTTTGGAATAATCAGGCGATCTTAGCGAGGAGCTGGTCGATCCGGCCCTTTTTCGGGTGATTCGAAGCGCCAAACTCGTTCATGGCGTCCATCGAACCTTTGTTTTTAAGGCCCAGAGCGTTACCAATCGTCGCGAGCAGAGTCTTGTTCGTAATCTCCCCAAAATCTGAATAATGCCCCGTTTTCAGAGCGCCGTTGCAACTCCCCACCAGCATGTGCGGGACGTTGTTTTCGCCGTGCGACTGACCATCTGCGATTTCGGTCGCAGCCATGATCACACCGTAATCGATCAAGGGTTTGCCGTTGATCTTGTCCTGGCTCAAAGCCGTCGCCAGGTAGGCGATGGATTCCTGCCAAAGTTTATCCAGGCGTTTAAGAGTTCCTATGTCCCCATCATACCCAAGGCCACCTTCCCGGTGCGAAGACCCGTGCGACGGCGGCAGTTGTTTGCCATCGAGAGTAAAGCGGGTGTCGTCGATACCGGACAGAAGCTGATAGTTCACGCCCCTTACATAGCCAGCGGCAATCGCCAACGCGATGATATC
>SEDW01001009.1 GCA_004193325.1 Pseudomonadota bacterium
ACATAGCGGTGATCCTCAGGAAAGTTATGCATCATTCTAGCGCTTTAGTCCTTCGAAAGGGAAGCGTTTGACAAAGTCGAATGACTGGAGGAAAAAGACTGTGGGCGACAGCCCCTATTCGAAAGGACGACTATGCTGACACTTAAAGTCGATGGAATGAGCTGCAATCACTGTGTTGAGACAATTACCAAGGCGATTCACACGGTCGATGCCGAAGCCGGCGTTCAGGTGGATCTTGGCCAAGGCCTCGTGAATGTGAAGAGCCACGCAGCGAGCGAATCCATTAAATCCGCGATCAGCGATTCCGGTTTCGATGTGGTGAATGCTGTGACTTCGGCGATGCATTGAGATCGTTAGCCTTAACGTTCCTGTCACTCGGGCAAGAAGTTAGCTTTTATTAACGCTTCCTCGGACGATTCCCACCTATTCCAGACCGGATAGGATACTGTGAACGCCTGCCACCACAAAGGAAGACTCATATGAGCCAAGCTTACAACGCGAGTGAAACTGTTATCGAAGGCGAAAAAGCCGTCTGGGATGCAGTGAAATCGAAGTCTAAAGTCTTCGTTACCAAAGACCTGAAAAACGGTGTGCTGCCGAAACTGAAAGGTGGAGGCGTTTACAATCAGGATTCAGCTTACCCAGCTGCTGGTATCAACCAGGGCGGCGGCGAATTCAAACGCTGGACCATCATCGAGAAATAAGCAAAAGCCTCCGAACTCAGGTTCGGAAGCTTTTTCATTTGAGCTTGTTCGTCTTAAACAATCGATCCCAGGACTTCCTGCACTTCGTCTATCTCTGGAGTCACACCGGGCTCTTCATCCCTTAGGACATCGATATTTTGATTGGCTTCAGGCGAAGTTGCGGCTGGTCCACCAAACTCCTCCGGTAGTGGGAGTTTTTGAATGCGTTTGATTCCACGCTTATCGAGCACCATCCGGTAGTATTCAAATTCACTCCTGGCATCATCTTCGACCGTTGTCTTGATGTGCAGGACGAGATCGAGGTAATACACCTTGGGAATCTGCCGAACCGTTGCGTGCAAGCGGCTCGTCGACACGGCGAGTTCTTCAAACGGCAAATCCAGCGGCGCGAGGAAACTCGTCACGTTAAGACGGAAGAAAGTGTAGAGGGCGCGGATTTTTCTTTTCAGTACCCGAATCTTCTCACCTTGTAATCCAACCCTTTTACGGTAGTGAATGATAGACAGTGCTTCCGCATTCAGTCGCTCGGGAGCCATCTTTTCGATGAGTTTCCCAATATCTTTCGGCAAATCCTCGATCTCGACGAACTCGACCTTTTCTTCGTGATAGCCGATCTCAAGTGCCTTCGTCGCTTCGCCCGATGGTCTGTAAATGATCTTCGAACTGCTGTCCGGCAAATCGCGGAACACGCTGCCTTTGAAATAACCGCGGCCCAGCTCTTTGATTCGATCCTTGAGAATGTAGGCAAAGGTCAGGGCCGTGATGACGATAAAGGTCGATAT
>SEDW01000156.1 GCA_004193325.1 Pseudomonadota bacterium
TCTTTAGCGGGCTTGCCATTCACAAAACAGACGTCCGATGCCACGATCGCCATGCCCTGAAGGTTGGAAATATCGATACATTCGATGCGTTCCGGCCAGCGAGGCAGTTCCAACGTTTCTTGAAGGAGTTGAAGACCGAGTTGCTGCTGGTTCTTCTGATTCTCCTGCGCCTCAAGCTGATGCATCGCGTTGCGTTCGGAGATATCGAGCAGATCGGTTTCTTCGCCTTTTTTTACAGCACGAATCAACGTGCTGCTGTCCTGCCCCTGACAAATCACGGCTCCGAGCTCAGGCTCAAGGTCGGTCGCATCCCGAACGAGGATCAAAGCAGGCACCTGTTTGTTCGTATAGTACTGGAGAATAAAGGACGACATCTCTTCGGGGGCGGAGCCCGCAGAACTTTCTACTATATAATGATCCCCACCGAGCATGGTCCTGTTACGCACCATGGTGACGTTGAACGAACGTTTATCCCCGGCGCTTGTCACGCCGATGATATCTGCATCCATTGTCGTATCAAGAATGGCGACCTGCTGCTGACTGATGTGATCGATCGCTTGAATCTGATCACGAATCTGTGCGGCGATCTCGTAATTTTCAGCCTTGGCGGCGAGCTTCATCTTGCTTTCGAGCTCTCGGCGAAGTTTGGAAACATTGCCTTCGAGCAGTGAGGCCGCATCCTTGATGAGGCTTAGGTAGTACTTGCGATCGACCGGAAGCGTGCAGGGGCCGAGACACATTTTCATGTGGTAGTAGTTACAGGGACGCTTCGCCGTCTTGAACTCGTGCGGACTGCAGCGAATCAGCGGGAAAATTTTGTAGACCTGCCGAAGAAGAACGTTCAGCCGGGACGAACTGCTGAAAGGACCGATGTAATGAGCACGATCCTCCTTGCGGCGACGCACCTTTTGAATGCGCGGCCAGGGATCTTCGTAACAAATGCGAAGAAAAGGATATTCTTTGTCGTCGCGAAGCAAAATATTAAAGCGCGGCATATGATGGCGAATCAGAGTGCGTTCGAGGAGCAGGGCCTCGACTTCGTTCTGCACAAGCATGAGATCGAAGTCGCAGATATCCCCCACCAGCGCACGAGTCTTGTACGTGTGCTGATTGGAGCTCTGAAAATAGCTGGAAACGCGGCTCTTCAGACTCTTGGCTTTGCCCACGTAGATGATGGTGCCCTTTTTGTCCTTCATCAGGTAGACGCCAGAATCGGTCGGCAGTTGTTTCAGCTTATCCGCTAAAGCAGTCATTCGGCTCCTGTCTGATCCATGAACGCCAGCATCGTGTCCTTCAATGCGGCGACGACATCGCGAGTCTCGGCAGCTTTCTCAAAGTCGAGATCGGCTGCATATTTTTGCATTTCCTTGGTCTTCTTCTTGATGAGTTTTTCGAGCTGCCCGATGTTTTTCACCTGGTGCTCACTCAGAAGATCGTCCATCCCTTGTTTCGGCTTAGCACCTTCATCGGCACTTAGACCATAAATTTCGCGTAAACCAGGCTGCATCGCTTTTGCAATCGTTACAGGAGTGATGCCATGCTCGGCGTTATAGGCCATCTGTATCGTACGTCGACGATCAGTTTCATCAAGGCAGGCCTGCATCGAATCGGTGATGCGATCGGCGTAGAAAATCACGCGACCGTTGGCGTTACGCGCTGCGCGTCCCACAGTCTGAATGAGGGATGACCGGGAACGGAGAAAGCCTTCCTTGTCAGCATCCATGATCGCGACCAGCGCGACTTCTGGAAGATCGAGACCCTCACGAAGAAGGTTGATACCGATCAGGACATCGATAACCCCTTTGCGTAAGTCACGCAGGATCTCACTCCTCTCGAGGGACTCAATATCCGAGTGCAGGTAGCGAACCTTGATGCCAAGATCCTTGTAATAAGCACTCAAATCCTCGGCCATACGCTTCGTCAGAGTCGTGATCAGAACCCGGTAGGAGCCTGCGATTGCTTTGCGAATCTCACCCAGAAGATCATCGACCTGGTGGGTGGTCGGACGAATTTCAATCTGAGGATCGATCAGTCCGGTCGGGCGAATAATTTGTTCCGCATAATGACCACCAGCCTGCTCGACCTCGTATTTTCCGGGCGTAGCCGAAACGTGAAGGAGCAAATCCGAGCGCTCCAAAAATTCGTCAAACTTCAAAGGCCGGTTATCCATAGCGGCCGGCAGACGGAAGCCGAAGTTAACAAGAGTTTCCTTCCGCGCGCGGTCACCGCGATACATGGCGCCGATCTGCGGAACCGTAATATGGCTCTCGTCTATTATAGTAAGGAAGCGATCTGGAAAATAATCGAGCAGAGTCGGCGGAGGAGAGCCTGGAACCGCTCCGGTTAGATAACGAGAATAGTTCTCAATACCAGGACAGAATCCGATCTCTTCTAATAGTTCTACGTCGTGCATCGTTCTCTGTTCGAGTCTTTGGTACTCGACAAGTTTTCCTTCGGCCTGGAGTTCCCGCAAACGGATACCGAGGTCGGTGAGAATTTCGCGGACGATCGCCTTCATGTCTCCACGCTCGGTGACATAGTGCGAGTTCGGATAGATCGAGATGGAATCGTGGCTCTTCAATTTTTTGCCGGTGAGGACATCGAAGATCGAAATCGTTTCGACCTCCTCGCCAAAAAACTCGACCCTGATCCCCTGATCCTTCTGATGGGAAGGAAGAATATCCACCACGTCACCACGCACGCGGAAAGTTCCCCGCTGCAAAGCCGTGTCGTTCCTCGAGTACTGGATGTCGATCAGGCTGCGGAGGAACTTGTTTCGTTCGATCTCTTCGCCAACCTTAAGATTCACTACCAAATTGGCATAACTCTGCGGTGAGCCCAAACCGTAGATGCAACTCACACTTGCGATGATGATGACGTCTTTCCGCTCGAAGAGAGTTTGGGTCGCAGCGTGACGCATTTTATCGATGTCGTCGTTGATCATGGCGTCTTTGGCGATAAAGGTGTCCGAACTCGGTATATACGCCTCGGGTTGATAGTAGTCATAGTAGCTGATGAAGAATCCGACAGCGTTATTTGGGAAGAACTCGCGAACCTCGGTGAAGAGCTGGGCGGCGAGAGTCTTGTTGGGAGCGATGATCAGCGTGGGCATGTTCATCTCGGCGATGACGTTGGCCATGGTGAATGTCTTACCCGAACCAGTTACGCCCATCAGAACGCTGTGCTTCTGGCCGTCGGCAAAGGTTTTTTTAATCGTCGCGATCGCTGCTGGCTGATCGCCCTGGGGTTTGAAGTCGCCAGCTAATTCAAACTGCATATGAAAAAACCTCTTAGTGCTGATGGGGCTGGATTTGAGAGCGGTCTGCATACATTTCGCCGGGTGCGCTGAATGAAGCTCAGACACATTTCTGGTGATTGTCGCAGAAGATCCTTGGGATTCAATCGGTTTCTGCTTGGTGCTCGGTTAAGTTTTCCATTAAAATCGAGGCTCTGTTTATGTAGGCGAAGATTTTGGAATTTTTTGCGTAAAGGATGCGTGGGTTAGAGAAGTCTTTTTGGTGCGTCTTTGTTTCAAGGTCGACTCAGCTTACAAGGTCGGACTCGAGCAGTGTTTTCGCCAGCAGTTATGGCCCGATAGCGCCAATAAATTGATTGGCGCTGTGGGGAAAGTATGATAACTAAGGCCGTCATTTGAAATTCGCTTTTCGTGCGCTAACGTTTAAATCCATGCAAGTTTTTTTCGTCCTCTCTGATTGTGCTGATTTTTAAGGAAATCCGTGCAGTTTTGAGGACTCGATGATTTGGTAGCGGATCACTCAAATCATCGACTGAAGAATTTGCATTCGTAGGAATTGTTCTATCCGTTTAAGGAGGCTGTCGTTGGCTACTGTGCGTATGTCGTTTTCACACCTAGCAAAACTGATTGTGCTCGCTTCGCTGCTAGCCACTACCGGCTGTGGTCGAGGTCACAAGTTCTGGACCAACTGGTGGACCCCGGGGGATACCGTCGACGATGTCGGCTATCATCCGGATCAGCCCATTGCGTTTCCGCATGATAAGCATGCACAGCGCGGCATACCCTGCCAGTACTGTCACTCGTCCGCTCGTCGTTCCGCGGTAGCTGGTATTCCTCCGTTGAATACTTGCCTCGGTTGTCACCAGTACGTTCGTACCGACAAAGACCCGATTAAGTTCATCACCGCCAAGTGGAAAGCCAATGAGCCGATGCAGTGGACCAAAGTCCACGACATGCCGGACTTCGTACGCTTCTCCCACCGACCTCACATCCAGAAGGGTGTTGACTGTGCCCAATGCCACGGTGAAGTCGAGAAAATGGGAACGGTGCAACAGGCTAAGTCTATGCAAATGGGCTGGTGTATTGAATGCCACATGGCAAACAAAGCGCCGATCCAATGTGCAACTTGCCACTATTAATCAACCATCGGGAAAAGACGAGGGGCTGCAGCCAGCCTTGTTGTTATAGGGAGTAGGTAGATGACGAGTCTCGATAGCGATCTTCGTGGCCTTGAGGACAATCGTGAAGTCTTTGTCGCGCATGATCAGCCTTTCGAAAAACCGGCCAAAGACTAGCTGTCGATCGTCGTGATTTGATGCGTTTGTTCGGTGCTGGTGCGGTACTCGCTTCAGCTGCCTGTGTACGTCGTCCGGTAGAACATGCCGTTCCTTACGTGACACAACCAGCAGATGCCATCGTCGGTATTCCGACATATTTCGCGTCGACCATCGACCGTGTTGGTGTTGTTGTAAAAACTCGCGAAGGTCGTCCTGTCTTCATCGAAGGCAACCCTGAGCATCCGTTGAGCCAAGGCTCAGCGACTATAGCCGGTATGTCTGAGCTTCAGGCTCTCTACCATCCGGAACGCAAACATTCGCCACAAATTCGTTTTGGCGATCGCGTCCTTGACGCCAGCTGGGATGATGTTTTCACAAGTCTCGGCGACGTTCTTAAAGACTCTAAAAAAGTAGGCTTTTTGATCAAAGGAACCACAGGTTCTTCGATCCAGTTCTACAAAGATTTCCTAAAGCAGATCGGTCAGTCAGAAGACGGCGTCTACCTGCTTGAGAGTAACACTCTCTTCAACAGCATGTCCGAAGCTCACCGTCTCGCCTTTGGCGTCGATGGTATCCCGCGCTCAGATCTTCGTAAATCGAAGCTTCTTATCGGCGTTGGTACAGACTTCCAGGACGGCGGTATCGCGAGCGTTTTTGAAACCAAAAGCTGGTCGGCTGGATACACTTTCCGTAACGGTGTTAAGGGTCGCTTCGTAACTTTCGAAAGCCGTCTGACTCAGACTGGTTCGAAAGCCGCTGAACGCTTCCCAATCGCTCCTGGCGATGAGCTCGGCGTGACACTGGCTCTGGTTGAAGCTCTTCTTGCACAATCGGGCGCTAAAGGTAGCGAAGCTGACAAAGCTCGCATCCGTAGCGTAGTCGCTTCGCAAAAAGCTTTGATCGATAGCACCAAGACTCGTTTGAAACTCGACGATTCGATCGCGAAACTGGCTAGCGACGCTGTTAAAGGCGGAGCGGTTCTTCTCGCTGGTGAATCGGGTGGTTCGACTGAGAACGCTACTCTCGTTCAGCTCGCCGCAGTCATGGCGAACATCCTCCTCGGCGCTTACGAAGCACAACTCTTGTTCTTCAATCAAGGCTGGTTCAAAAACCCAAGCCGCCCGGGTGATGTTGCTCGCTTCCTGAAAGACGCAAACTCGATCGACACTCTCTTTGTCGTCGACGTAACGCCAAGCTTTACATTGCCTGCATCGTTCGGCGTTGAGACCCTTCTCAAAGGGATCAAAAACGTCATCAGCATGAACGCAATGCCAAGCGAAACCGATGCGTTTGCAACTCACATTCTGAATACTCATAACCCGCTTGAAGCTTGGGGAGATGAAGAACTCGTCGCTGGCTTCTGGTCTATCCAGCAGCCAACTGTCCGTTCCATCACCAACAGCCGTCAGGCGCAGGACGTGATGCTTTGGATTGCCGCGAAAATGGGCAAACCAATGGGCTTTGAGGACTACCGCGCTTACCTCCGTAAGCAGTGGCAGGTTCTTTACAAAGCTTCGGGCATCACGAAAGACTTTGATACCTTCTTCATGGCGATCCAGCGCAAAGGCTTCTACGTCTCGCAACTTGCGAAACGAGATAATGTTAGCGCTCTCGCCGATGTCAGCTCGGTCTTCAAACCAATCGCTCCTGGCGAAGGCTTGAAACTCGTCGCTTACCTCGATCATAAACTCGGTGATGGTACCCTCGCGGATCGTCCTGTTCTACAGGAAGCCGGCGACGGTCTCACAACGATCGCCTGGGATACTTGGGTTGCCATCAACCCGAACAAATGTCGTGAACTTGGTCTCAAGTACAACGATCTCGTTCGTATCAAAAGCGCTGCAGGAACCATCGAAGTTTCCTGTTACCCAATGCCAGGTCTTCACTACGATACGATCGCTATCCCACGTGGTAACGGTCACCGATCAGGAGTCTCCAAGATCTCTGACGGAATCGGTGTGGATCCATTGTATCTCCTTGAAGCGAAAGTCGATCCTTTGACAGGTGATCCCATCACTGTCGGCCAGGTCGTGACGCTTGAGAAAGTTGGTAAACGTTACCGCCTCGCAGCAATGCAAAAGCATAACGATATTGCGAACCGTAAAGACATCATGCCGGTCCAGACTTTGTCGGGCGCTGTGAAAACAATGCGCGAATTCAAAGATCTCGACAACGTGCCTGACCTTTACCCGTCGCACGCCGTGTCGGATGCCGACCTTAAGTCTGGCAAAGACAAACGCGGTAGCTCATGGCTCTTCCCAATGTGGAAGGCGAGTGAAGAATACCGTTGGGGTATGTCGATCGACCTTGACCGTTGCAACGGCTGCGGTGCTTGTAACGTCGCCTGTACTCTCGAGAACAACATCCCGCATGTTGGTCGTGAGCAGATCCTTATCGGTCGTGAAATGACCTGGATTCGTATTGACCGTTACTTCAGCGGTGAAGTGAATAATCCAGAAGTCGCTTTCCAGCCAGTTCCTTGCCAGCACTGTAACCATGCGCCTTGCGAAGCGGTTTGTCCGGTATTCGCAACGACTCATGACCATGAGGGTATGAACACTCAAACTTACAACCGTTGTATCGGTACTCGTTACTGCGGTAACGCGTGTCCTTATAAGGTTCGTCGCTTTAACTGGTTCACTCACAAGTGGAACGTTATGGGTGACAAGCCGATCGACCGTAACCCACGCGCGCTCAACCCAGATGTTACCGTTCGTACTCGCGGTATCATGGAAAAATGTAGCTTCTGTGTTCAACGTATTCGTGACGCTAAACACAATGCGAAACAACAAGGCCGTGCGATTGTAGATGGTGAGATCCGAGTTGCATGTCAGACAGCTTGTCCGAGCGATGCAATCACATTCGGTAACCTCCTCGATCCAAACAGCCGAATCACTCGTAACCGCCGCGACAACCGTTCTTACCTCCTCCTCAACGGCGACGCGTCGAAGAAGGAATACGGTTTGAAAACTCTTCCAAACGTGAACTACCTCATGAAGGTTCGTCACGATGGAACTGATGGTGTAGCAGCAAACGAGCCACCGGCTGGAATGGAACATCCATAATCGATAACTAGCGACGGGGCGGCTTGATCCGCCCCTCACGAAAGAACACCGGAGCATTTGGATGAGCGACGAAATTAAGTGGAATCGAACGATCTCGGATGTCAACGATGGCATCCTTGCAAACTTAGGAAAGCCGCATCCTAGCTATTACATAGCTTGGGGAGCCGCAATTGTGTGTCTTCTGATCGGGGCCTTTACTTGGGGTCTTGAGATGGCAGTCGGTGTCGGTATCACAGGTAAGACCTCACCGGTCTACTGGGGTGTTCTGATTACTGACTTCGTATTCTGGGTTGGTATTGGTCACGCGGGAACGTTGATCTCAGCGATCCTCTTTCTCTTCCGAGCCAAGTGGCGTAACACGGTGAACCGCTCTGCGGAAGCGATGACGGTCTTTGCCGTTATCACCGCAGGTCTCTTCCCGTTGATCCACATGGGTCGTTTCTGGTTCGGGTCTTACTGGATCCCGCCACTGCCTAACACCAACAACCTTTGGGCCAACTATCGTTCCCCTCTCGCATGGGACGTGTTCGCGATCTCCACTTACCTCACAGTATCGCTACTGTTCTGGTACATGGGTATGGTTCCGGACTTGGCTTCAATTCGTGACCGTATGAAGGGTCTTCGTCGCGGTATCTACGGCATCCTTTCTTTCGGATGGCGCGGTACGGCAAAGCAGTGGCACCACTATGAAGCCGGTTACGGTTTCCTTGCGGCGCTTGCAACCCCACTCGTACTCTCGGTTCACTCCATCGTATCCTGGGACTTTGCGATGTCGATCCAACCGGGTTGGCACACAACGATCTTCCCTCCTTACTTCGTAGCGGGTGCGATTCTTTCCGGTTGTGCGATGGTTTATACCCTCCTCGTTCCGGTTCGTCAGATGTTCAGAATGGAAGAGTTCATTCGTCCTGAGCATTTGGAAGCTTGTATCAAGCTGACTCTTTTGACTTCAACCATCGTATTCTACGCTTACGCCATCGAATTCTTCGTCGCCTGGTACTCGGGTAACGTTTATGAGTGGGGCATTTTCGAGAAACGTGCGGTTGGGCCATACGCCTTCTACTTCTGGACCATGGTGTTCTGTAACTGTATTTTCCCACTGATCTGGTGGTCGAAGCGCATGCGTAACAACGTTGCTGTGTCGATGGTTGTGTGTGTTCTCGTCAACGTCGGTATGTGGTTCGAACGTTACAACATTATCGTTTCCACACTCGCGGAAGACTTCCTTCCGGGATCCTGGGGTCACTTCCAACCGTCCTTAGGCGATATCGCTTTGTCTATGGGTAGTTTCGGCTGGTTTATGTTCTGGTTCCTCATCTTCTGTCGGTACTTCCCGATCGTTTCGATGTCGGAATTGAAACTGATTATGCCTAAACCACTAAGCAAGAAGCACTGAGGGGACGGAAATGAAAAGACCGGGTGGAATTCTCGTAATTTACAAATATCTCGATCAGCTGACCGATGCCATGGTCGCGATTCGAGGAAGAAACGATTTTAAGGATCATGAAGTTTTCAGTCCGACCTCATATCACGAGATTGAGGAAGCTCTGGATGCAGGTCCAAGTCAGGTTCGCTGGTTTACGCTTTCGGGCGCACTCACCGGTACTTGTACGGGTTTTGGTCTTGGACTCTGGGTCGACTATGACTGGCCTTTGGTAGTAGGCGGGAAGCTTCCTGGTCTCTACTCGATTCCGTCCTACGTTATCCTGGGCTTTGAGCTCACCATTCTCTTCGGTGGTCTTATGACTATCCTTGGAATGCTAGTTATGTGCCGCATCCCTAACCTGAAGCAGCGCATTCTGGATGTTCGTTTCACAGACGACCGTTTCGGTATCTTTGTACCGAACGTCGCTCTTAACGGCGAGCAAGCGAGCCTTTTGAAGCAGTTTGGTGCGGAAGAAATTCGTCAGATCGAATCGGAATGAGGACGCTATGAAAAACTTGATGACAGCAGTTGTAGTTAGCGGCTTGTGCGTCCTGGGAGCTTGTCGATCAGGCCCGAACAAGACCAAGTTGCAGTATATGCCCGACATGGCGGACAACCCGACCACCAAGGCGCAGGAAACTTTTATCGATCCGCCGGCACACAGTGTCGCGATCAACGCGATCCTATACCCAGCGACCTACGAGCAAGCTGAGGCCGAACTGAAAAATCCTTTCGGTGAAGACCTCGCTCAAGTAGCACCGCCGGTTAAAGAACGCGGCAAGCACCTCTTCGATACCTATTGCGCGGTCTGTCATGGTTATGACGGCAAGGGCAAAGGAACTCTTGGTGATGCTTATCCGATCCCGGTTCCGGATATCACTCGTGAAGAATTGAAAACCAAGAAAGATGGTTGGTTCTTCTACCGCATTTCGAAAGGTGGTAACCAAATGCCAGCTTACGCTTATGCGACTTCTCCTTACGAACGTTGGTGGATTATCGCTCACCTTCGCGGTTTACAGCAGGGCACAGCGAAGACTGAACCGTCAACGATTCATGTCAATCCTTCTCAACCTCCGTTGACAGCGCAATAGGAGAAAGCCGAAATGAGTTCGAATCACGGTCACGGTCACGATGTAGATCTTAAGCATGTCGATAAAAGTCTTTTTTACGTACATGCACCGCGTTTGCAGGCATTTGCAGCGGTACTCCTAGTGCTTGGTTTGATTGCTATGGGCGTCGGCTTCTTCCGTCACGAAGGACCTCGCGTATGGGCATCATTGATTTTCAACAACTTCTTCTTCTTCTGCCTTGGTCTCGGCGGGATGATCCTCAGTACCTGTACTGATGTTATCAGCGCGACCTGGCATCGTCCGATTCGCAGAATTCAGGAAGCTTTCGGCGCTTACGTTCCCGTAGCCGCAGTTCTCTTCTTCATTCTCGTCATCGCAATCATCTTTAACCTGGGTGATGCGAAAACAGTTTACCGTTGGATCGATCATCCAGAAATGCTTCACCATTTCTGGGGTAAAAGAAGCTGGCTCGTGCCGAACTTCTTTTACATCCGTGTTGTACTCTTCCTCCTCATGCTCTCTGGTCTCGTCATTTTCCAATTGAAAAAGACTACGACTCGCGATCGTCTCTGGATGGAAGGCCGTTACGACGAAGCTGAGACTTATGCTGATGAATACCGTGTAAAGTCGCGCTTCTGGAGTGCTCCTTCACTTGTGATCTTCGGTGTGGTTTTCACTTTCCTCGCTTTCGACGTGACAATGTCACTCGCACCAACATGGCTTTCGACCCTTTGGGGCGGCTGGTCTTTCGCGGTGATGATGCAGACTTTGATGGCAGCTACTCTGATCGCGATGTTCTCTCTTCGTGATCACAAAATCGGTAGCTTCTGGAAGCGTCAGCAGTTCCACGACATCGGTAAGTTGATGCACGGTTTTACTGTCTTCTTCGCTTACCTGACCTTTGCGCACGTCCTTACCTACTGGTACGGTAACATGCCTGAAGAAACAGAATACTTTATGGAACGTTTGCACTCGCCATGGGTTTACGGACTCTTCGCAGTCTTCTTCCTTGGCTTTGTGATCCCGCTCTACTCGTTGATCCCTGCTCGCGCTAAGTGGACTGCAGGCTGGACTCTCCCTGTCGCTGGTATCATCCTGCTGGCTCAGTGGATCACCAACCTCATCCTCGTAATGCCTGAAGTGATCAAGGTCGATCAGATGTCGGTTCCTTATGTTGAAGTCGGCGGCTTCTTTATGGTCTTCGGTCTCTTCATGACGACTTTCCTGACCTTCGCGAAAAAGGTTCCGATGCTACCTGTAGCGGATCCATTGCTTCACGAAGCTCTGTCCGGCGGACACTAAGTCTTAGACTCAATAAAGAATTAAGGCTCCCGTTGTGAAGGAGCTTCTTCAAAGACCAGACTCCCACGAGACGTCCGGCGCGGAGGCCTCCTGTCATTTCATAGGGCAGAAGGATGTCGTGCATCGCCAAACCATTGCCGACAGGATCAAGCAGACGGGCGATGTTAGGATCGGTGCCGATCTCAGTTAGCGGGTAGATAGCTGTGCCCGCAAAAGAAGGCCCGTTGTGACAGGAGGAGCAAGAACGTTCGAAGAGTTTGGCTCCGCTCTCTACCGCTGCCGCATCGAATGTTGCCTCGTTCTTTGGTGCCTTGAGACTCAGGATATATTCGGAGATCGGTACAAAGTATTCATCCTCCTTAGCATCCTCGAGCTTGGTGCCTCCAGCGTGTGCCGAAATAATTTTGAGAGCACGGAAGACGTGCTGCATGTCGGGAGTTCCGCCATTCGCTGCAATCATTGCACCGTGCGTTGAGCCGGCATCTTCCATAGCTTTCTGATCGAGCCCCCAGAGCGGGAGGATGCGCTGTGGCACGAGCGCGAGGTCATCGACTGCCGGTGCTTGAAAGAGGTCGAAGACTCCGCTGGGCGTGAGGGCAAGGCGCTCCTTGCCTGCATCGTCGAGCGGCAGAACTTTTTCGATGATGGCTTTGGGCAAGAGTCTAAGGACCTGGATCAGGACTTTGACTCGACTAAAGCCGTGTGAAAAGAATTCATCTTTAAAACGAAGGAGAGCCATCTGTGTTTCGGGAGGCTGTATTTTCTTTGGCTGTAGCGCGAGTTCAGGAAGGGTGTTGATGGTCAAAACCAGTTTGGAAAACTGCAGATCATAGTTAGGCTGTCCAACCACGTAACGGCCATCTGCTAATTTTCCGAAGTGACAGTTGGCACAAGCAGGAGTGTAGCCTTTCACTCCGCCGGTGAGTTTCGTTCCTTCGATGAGACCGATCGGTAGGTCTTTTTTCGAAAAGGGATCTTTGTGATAGCCGTATTTTTCGAGTGATTTGCCGGCAGTTTCTGGAGCATTTTCGCGAATCAGATCGATGATGGGTGCAGGGAGTCCGGGGACGCCGAGGGGATCATAGAAAAATTGCCACTTGCCGCAGCGCAGTGTGGTCTCACGATCTTTGGCACCTGCAAAATAACGATCACAATCTTTTTTACTGAGTTTTCCATTTTCGAGAACATCTTCGAGATTGCGGCTTTGATCGGTGAGTGCAAGTGCAGCTCCCGGCAAGGCGAGAGAAATGTGGACGAACAACAGCGTACGCTTCAGCATGGAGGCTCCGAGAAAATGAATATCGAGTCATGAGTTCTCCCATGCATAAAGACTTTTGCCTCTGAGTTCAATGTCTTATCGAGAGGGAAACTTGAAATCTTTCGCAGTTTGCTGTTATTGCCGACTTTCACCGATTAAAATTGTTACATCATTTTGGGAGGCTTTCTCTAGAGTTATGGAGAGAAATCTGGCAATCTAGGGGCGATGTGGGGCTTGGCATTTTCATAGAGTGATCTCCAACTCACTTCAATTTTCATATCAAACATTCAATCAGCGGGAGTGATGGTGAGATGTCTCACAAAAATTTGTCTTCTCCTCTCGCTCTTCGCGACTTTCTCGGCATTCGCTCAAGATAAAATTCCTAAAAAAAGACCTAAAATTGCGTTTATAACTCCTTCAAGCAAGGGTAACACCTACTGGCCATCCGTCTTTCGGGTGATTGACGCTGTGGCGGCAAGTCTTGATTTTGAATTTAAGCATTACGATATCGGCGTAAGCGATCGCTTTATGATCGAGGAAGAAGCCAAAAGGCTTTTGTCGGGAAAAAATAAACCCGACGCTTTGGTAGTCTCAGTCGTGATCGGCAATACCAAACCTATACTTGATCTCGCCGAAGCGCAGAAAGTTCCAGTTCTTCTTCTTGGCCCCTTATTTCCAGTCGAACTCGAAAGCGTCGGACGAGTCCCTAGAGCCAAATACAAATATTGGATCGCGAATCTCGAGCAAAACGAAGTCGAAAAGGGTTACCTCAGCGCGAAGCAGCTTTTCATCAAAGCGCTGGAATCAAAGATGCCGCGAAAAAACGGCAAGATTCAACTCCTCGCACTCGGCGGTAAACGTTGGTGGATCGGTTCTTTGCAACGTGACGAAGGCATGCAAAAAGCTTTGGCAGAATTTCCAGATATAGTACTCATGCAAAGCGTTCCTGCCGACTGGGACACGGAATCGGCAAAAGAGATGGCATCGCGTTTGATCAAAAGATTTCCCGATGCGAATCTCATTTGGGCTGCGAGCGATCAGATGGCGGAAGGGGCTGTGCAGGCCTTGACTTCTGCCAAGGGCCATTCTGCTAAAAACAAATTTCTAGTCAGCGGCATCGATCTCTCTGAAATCGGTTTGAACAACGTTCAATCCGGACGAACAGTGGGCAGCGCCTCGATGTCGATGTTTGGAATGGGCGAGATGATGATCTATCTCTACGATTATCTTCAGGGCTACGATTTTGCGAAAGAGGTCGGTGTTTCCATAGAACCTGAGACTCTATTGGCAACCAAGGACAGTGCAAAACAATATCGGGAATTCTACGATAGGGTCGGGCGCATTAATTTTAGAAATTATTCGAAGGCCTATAATCCTGACCTCAAGAAATATGACTTCTCGATCCAAAATCTCTTCAACGCCGCAGAGTCCAGTAAGTAAATTTCCACAAATATATCCTTAGCTTCGAACTGCCAGTTCACTCCTGTTTTGGCCTCGTTGATATCTTCCAAAATCTTTGGCCTCGTTCCTGCAAGAGCGAGGCTAACCTAGGAAAAAGATCCGTTCGAAAGAACGAGGACCATAGCCAAACGATAAGGAATGAATGCCATGTTAAGCCGTAAAGAATTTTTGAGGGACACGGTTTTTGTCGCTGCAGGGCTAGCGTTTTTACCGCGCAGTCTCTTCGGAGAGACGACAAGTGAGGAGAAAGGCTTTGATTTCATTATCGTTGGCGGTGGAGCCTCAGGCGTGATCGCAGCCCAACGTCTCGTGGAAGCTGGCAAGAAAGTGCTTCTCATTGAGGCAGGTGGACCCACTTCGAAACGAGTCGGTGGCAATGATTACCCTTCTTACATCACTGACCAATCTCAGACTATCTTTGATATTCCTGGGGAATATGGCAACATCGCTTGGCAGGCCAAAGGCGATAAATATAAGCTCAAGGAAACGCCTTTTACCTACCAAGGCATGGGCTACGGCGGCAACAGCCAGTTCAACGGCATGTTGTTCCAGATGGCACCTGCCTACGATTTTGACAAGAACTGGCCGGTAGGTTGGAAGAGCGGCGACATCCGCGCTTACGGCGAGCGCATTCAAAGTAAGATGCACATATCGGGAACGCCCTCAGTTGATGGCAAACACTATTTGAACCTTGCGGCCGATGCCGTACATGCAGTCTACGCAGCCAATGGATTTGCGGCGAAGGATACATCTTTCCTCGGTGGCCTTGGCGAACGCTACTTCAGCTATCCTACCGTCGTCTCCAAAGACGGAACTCGCGGTGGACCGGTTGAAGCCTACCTGACTTCGATCGTCGGCGAGAACGGTGAATCGAAAGTTCCAAACTTCACCATCTTCCGTCAGTGCAAAGTCGAAAAGATTCTCTTCGATGACAATCAACGAAACAAGGCGGTTGGTGTTTCCTTGACCCGTCGGAAAAATCTCCAGGATAGCAACGCTTCCGGCGAGAAGACTACTGAAGTCGCTCTTCTGAAAAACGGCGGACGAGTGATCATGGCTGCGGGCGCTCTGATAACGCCTCGCCTCCTCATGCTCTCTGGTATCGGGCCTCAGTCTCGCCGTAACGAAATTCTCGGCGCGAATTCGCCGGTTCAATTTCACGTGAACAATGAGAACATCGGCGTTCGTCTCTTCGATCACGTCGGGGCGATGGTCAGTGTCGAATTCACCGGCAACAACACCTTCCAATCCTACGACTATGCTCGCTACCAAGACCACGCTGATGATATTCAAAAATTCATCACGAGTAAGACGGGTCCCTACACACAGTTCGGTCCGGTATCAGTGGCTCATGAAGTGTCGGGCCCGGAAGCCGAAGGTCAGCCGAACATCGAATACTTCGTCAACCATATCGGCGTTGGCGGCTATGGTACGAGCTACAATACCAAGAAAGACTTTTCCGTCTACGCGATGCACATGCGTCCGCGAGCTCGCGAACTTCTACGTCTTGATGCGAATGGATTCGTGCAGTACCCGAGCGTCTATCTGACAAATAACGATGACCTCACAGAAATCGCGAAATCGATTCAGCACCTTGTTCGCATGCTCAAGACTAACCCGAACTTTAAGATCAAGATGGGCCCCGGCGGTGTTTCGCATCCAGGCCTTAACGTTGAAAATCTTAACGACGTAAAAGGTTACGTGAGCAGCTGGAATCCGTTCAAGACTCCAGAAGGCTCGGACGTGCACTACACTCGCTTGATCATGAATCACTGGGGCGGAACTTGTCCGGTAGGTTCGGCGGTAAACGCTGCGACTCTCGTCGTCGAAGGCACAGCGAACATCCACGTTATCGATGCTTCCTTGATTCCGGCGCCTTTGTCGGCTCACCCAGTTGCAACGATTATGGCCGTTGCCGAGAAGGCGAGTGATATCCTGGTGGCCCTATCAGGTGGTAAGACGAACAAAAATTTTTTGAATCCAGGTGAGGTGCTCAGTGCAGGTCAAAGCATCACATCGCTTGATGGCAAAACGATTCTAAAATTCCAAGTCGATGGTAACTTCGTCGTTTACTATCAGGGCCGCGCAACCTGGTCGACCGGCACCTCGAATCGCTCGGCGACCAAGGCGACGCTTCAGGTCGATGGCAACCTTGTGGTTTACACCGCGGATAATAGAGCGGTCTGGGCTAGTGGCACCTACGGCAATGCCGGGACTCGCCTGGTCTTGAATGATGATTCGAGTCTGGTGATTCTAAAAGGTGCTCAAACGCTTTGGACGGCACCTTCGAAGCATTGATCGTTTTGAAATAGAAGATGATAGAAACCCGGACTTACACGTCCGGGTTTTTTTATTGTTTGATGAGCTTCAGAGTATCTCGGGCAATCATGATTTCCTCGTTCGTCGGGATCACTCTTACTTCGATAGGGCTGCCACTCTTAGAAATAATTGCTGTCTTGTCCTTGGCCTTATCAACTTTTTTGTTCGCCTCGGCATCGAAGAAGATATCGATAGCGAGTTGAGCTCTTCGATCGTTGTGCTCTTCGACTTCGGCTACGAGATCTCGCATGTCGCTCGTGATGCCTGATATTCCGAGGAGACCTGATTGCCGGTTAATCATAGCCTGCACTTCGTGAAAGCTCAGTCCTTCCTTGGTGCCGATCATTTCGATCACGGATGGGTCGACATCACCGGAACGGGTGCCCATGACTAAGCCCTCTGTGGGCGTCATTCCCATTGACGTGTCTATGGACAAACCTTCCCGAAGAGCGGCCGCCGAGCAACCGTTTCCAAGGTGAAAGATGATGAGGTTGCAGTCTTTCTTTTCGACTCCGCTGAGCTCGCGATATTTCTTGCTGACGTAACGATAAGACGTTCCGTGAAAGCCGTAGCGGCGAATCTTGTGGCGGCGATAGGTTGAGTAGGGCAGGGCATAGAGCCAGGCTTTTTCAGGCATGGAGGCATGAAACGCTGTATCGAAGACTGCGACCTGGGGGATCGAGCTGCCGAGGATGTCGGCAATTGATGTGATGCCCTGGATGTTTGCTGGATTATGCAGAGGAGCGAGTTCGATGCAGTCTTCAAGCGCGCGAAGAAT
>SEDW01001010.1 GCA_004193325.1 Pseudomonadota bacterium
CTCATAGACAACAACAGAATGACCAGCGCGATTGAGCTGCTGCGCCGCAGCAAGACCCGAGGGCCCCGAGCCAATGACGGCCACCTTCTTACCGCTTCGGTACAATGGAACTTCTGCTTTGATCCAGCCTTTGGCAAAACCCATATCGGCCAAGGCCATCTCGATGCCTTCGATCGCCACGGGATCATCGTTAATGCCAAGGACACAGGCTGATTCACAAGGTGCCGGGCAGATACGGCCGGTGAATTCAGGAAAATTATTGGTGCTCAGAAGAAGTTCCAGCGCCGCCTTAAATTGTTCTTCCGTCACGAGTTGGTTCCAGCTCGGAATCAAATTTCCCAAGGGACAGGCGTTGTGACAGAAGGCTACGCCACAGTCCATGCAGCGCGCACCCTGACTCCGGAGCCCTTTATCTTCGAATGGCGTGACAAATTCTTTATAGTGCTTGACCCGTTCGTGAACAGGCTGCTTTTTAAGGGCCTGACGAGGGTATTCGAGAAAACCTTTGATCTCACCCATGCAATCCTCCTTGCTCGAGTTCACGTGGAGCTCGGCTGGTTTTGGGAGTCGACTTACGCATGCTGCGATAGGTCGTCGGGATCACGCTCAGGAAGTTTTCACGTTCCTGTGACCAGCGCTCCAATATCCGCCGAGCCATCGGGCTTCCCGTGAGCTTGATATGTTCTTCAAGCTGCTCCCAGATCAGACTCTCGTCTTCCGATTCAATCCCGCGACTGATCGTGACGAGTTCGGGATTGATGTGTTTTTGAGCGCGACGGTTTTTGTCATAGATGAAGGCTAGACCTCCACTCATACCGGCAGCAAAGTTTCGGCCAATGCTGCCGATGACGATGACGCTTCCGCCCGTCATGTATTCGCAGCCATGATCACCGACGCCTTCCACGACCGCATGCGCTCCGCTGTTTCTCACAGCAAATCGCTCGCCGGCTGTTCCCCTCACATAGAGAGAGCCGGAAGTGGCTCCGTAAAGGGCTACGTTACCGCAAATGATCTGCGGCTCAGTCTGAATCGCTGCCGGCGGATAGAGGGCAATCTGCGCCCCTGAGAGGCCCTTGCCCAAGTAGTCATTCGCTTCGCCCTCGAGAGCCACCTTAAGACCCTGCACCGCGAACGCCATGAAGCTCTGGCCACCAATGCCCTTGAAGTTGAGATGAATGTTTTGCGCAACCATCCCCTTCGCGCCGTATTGCCTCGATATCTCTGAGGAGAGAAAGGTGCCGACCGATCTCTGCGTGTTGATCAAGTTTCGATTGATCACAACATTGGATTTCCCTTCAAGCGCCCGGGCACTTGCGGGGACGAGATCCGTAGCATCGAAACTTTCGAGAATGTGATGCTCCTGATCCTCGACTTTCGATCGGGGAGCTGATGAAGAGGGAGGAGTGATCAAGGCTGCGATACTGATACGATCGAGTCGGGAGCCTTCCGCAAAAGCCTTTTTCTCAAGCAGATCCACCCGTCC
>SEDW01000157.1 GCA_004193325.1 Pseudomonadota bacterium
GTCGCCGTTCCATACCAGCTCAATAATCTGCCATCGATCTTTAATATCTCCGGACATCCATCACCCCATTCCTCACGAAATCTCAAAGCATCCCGTTTCCGAAAGGGATAGGGCTCAGTGCTCATCAATAGCGTTTGGACATTCAAAGACTTCATCTCGGCCACAGTAATTGCCGGATAACGGTCATCCCCCGCATAGGCGTTTTCCCAGCCGAAACATTCCAGAAACCGCGAGATATAGGTGTCCCGCCCGGAAAGCATGTAAGGCTCGCGCCAAATGAAATAGAGAAACCTTCGCGCTGCTGAAAAAACTACTTTATCTTCAAAGAGCGATTCCAACTCATGGGCCAAAGGCTCAAAAGCCTTCGTCATCAAAAATTGATCCATCTCTCGGAGCATCGAAGGGACATCGTAGGGGCTCTTGGGAAAGGTCAGCAGCAGAGGATATTCTTTTTGCAAAGTGAGGATGAGTTCTTTGGGATTTTCTTCCTGATTAGCAAGAATATGCGTCGGTTTTAACGAGCGAATCAAATCGAGATCAAAATCTTTGGTGCCACCTACAACTTGAGCCGTCCGATGCAGATCCTTGGGCTCGACACAAAACTGAGTACAGCCAACGATTTGATCGCGTAGACCTTCTGCCACCACAGTTTCACTCAAGCTTGGAACGAGGGATACGATTCGCATAGGGCTCACGCTTTCACAAATCGGTAGATGAGAGCCGCCGCGTGAGTCGCAAGAGTCAGGAGTGCGAAGGAAAGGAAAACACCAATCAAAAGACCCATACCCTCAAGAGAGGCTGACGGGCCGTAGCTCGCCCTTATCATCATCAAAGGCCCCATCGCAATCACACCAGCAAAGAGTCCTGCGGTTTGAAAGGCTTTAATTCGAGGCGATAGAGGGGAATAGGGAAAGGTGAGACCGAGGAGAATGTGGAGCATCGCGAAGAGATTGGTATGTCCGTGCGCACTCGCTTCAAGCGTCGCCCGCCAAGTATGAAGGAGCGTCGTGTCCTTCAAATAGGCTTCGGTCATATCAAAGGAAATAAAAGCTCCCGCGCAGGCTGCGAAGAAGAGCACAGTAAATCCAATCGCCATATTGAGAATATTCAGTCTTGGCATCGCCCTTTAGCTCCTACAAAAGACCAAAGGTCGATAGACCGATCTGATAAGCTTCTCGTTTCCAATGCACGATACCTTCGAGAAGCTCTCGCGGGGAAATCCACTTCAACGAGCTGAATTCCCCTTCGGAAAGTTCGAGATGCGCGACTTCGCCTGGATCAAATTTCATGAGAAACCACTGCTGCTCTTGACCAGCCCATTCCGCCATCCGGCCTTTGGCAAACTCAGGAGGAAAATTATAGCGAATCCACTCAGCATGATGCTTGAGAATGGAGAGCTTTGATGTTCCGATTTCTTCATGAAGCTCGCGAAGCACAGCAACAGTCGCCGTCTCACCCGGATCGATCCCACCCTGCGGCAGTTGCCAGGAGCCGGTTAAATCGGCTCTTTCACCAGCGAGGAGCAAACCCTCTTCGTTTTGAATCACAGCGACAACACAGGGGCGGTACGGCTTTTCCATAAGAGATCCCATCGTCAATTCATTGACCCTAGATACTGCTTCTAGAGGGCGTGCTACCATTTTATAGAGTCAGCATAGCATGATCTCTAGCACCTGGCATTTCTCACCATCAGCCTTGTGGACTCATAGCACATAGTATTTATAGCATTGAGAGGCATGAATATGCGCGTTTTTTTACTCCTCGCAACTGTGATGCTTGCTGCAGTTTCCACCCATGCGCAGGCAGCCGTCACGATCAACCTCTCGGGGTCGGCATCCAATTCCACTGCAAATCTTGAGAAGACCACTGCCCACGCTGTGAGTGCAAACGTAGGCCTCGGTCTTGGCGAATATCTTTCCATCGGTCTGACCCATCGCCGCTCCTACACGGATAATGGAGGCCAGAAAAAAGGCCGAAATGCGGACGGGACCGCGTATGTCTACATTCCCTTTCAGGAGCGGACAGAGGCCGTCACCAACTCGGTCGATCTCACGGTAATTCCTTATTCCGGCGTGATTTCACCCTTCGTTTTTGGTGGGGTAGCCCGTCGCGACTACTACAATCAGTTCGACTATCTCGGCAACCGCATCACCAGCACTCAGTCCCTCTATCCCGTGCCTAACTACGGTTTTGGTGTCGCGATCCAGCTCGGTCAGGGCTTTCAACTCAAGATCACCCAGACCTACTCGCCGGGCAAAGAGACCACGATTGAGGACAATGTCGAGAAGGAAAAGGAAGTCAAAGATACTTACACCGAGCTTTGGCTTGGCTATAAGATCTGAGATTCATTTAGAATTCAATTATAACAGCCACTTGTCATAATCCCTTCTAAGTCTTTGGGAAATTCCTCCGATACCTATCAGCATAGGGAATAGGAGTTTCCAAAGAATGCGGGTTAATACCCTCCTAGCCGTTGCCGCAGTAGCGCTAACGATCATGTATCTCATCTGGCAGCTGGTTAATTCCAAGCTGGCAGGACATGCACGTCGTAACAATCAGAAGCGCGCTTCCGACAAGGTCAAACTCAAAGGTCCCGACAAGGCCGCCTATCGCCAAGCCCAAAAGCTCTATCAGGAAGGCAACTTCCGAGGATCTGCCAAGATTCTCGAGTCGATGGGACTCGTCCGCGAAGCCATTACCATTCTCGAAAAGTCCGGCTTTATCCGTGAAGCTGCCGACACCCTAATCCGAATCCAACGTCCAAACCGTGCCGGATCTCTCCTCGCCCGTAACGGGATGTGGAAGGAGGCGATGGAATGCTTCAAAAAAGCCAATCTCCCGCTCGAAGTTGGCCGCTGCGCTAAGGAACTCGGTGATCTCGCCACGGCGATTCCATATTTCCTCGAAGCCAAAGCCAACGCCGAAGCCGCAGAATGTTATCTTGAGCTTGGTAAGCACCATGAAGCGGCCAAGATCTTCTTCCGCATCAAAGAATTCGATCGTGCGATCGAGCAGTATGTAAACTTCGTGGATAACTACGAAGACATCGAAAAGGTGAACATCACCGATCAGGAACTCGATTTCATCCTCAAAAAACTCGTTGAAGACCGAGTGGACACTCGCCTTGCCGACATTCTCATTGCCAAAAAACGTCTGCCGCAACTTATCGTCGAATTGATTCGTGCGAATAATTTGCGATCGGCGACGGCAGCCTTCATGCGCAATACGATCGACATCGGCCCAGAACTCATTGCCTTCAATGACTTCAAACGCGAAGAAAATATTCTTCTCGCAGCACTCTTTGCGAACGTCGGCGCCTACGAATACAGTGGTATGGTCTACGAGCGAATGGAAGAGTGGGATAAAGCCGGTGAGTCCTTTGAAAAGGGCGAACTCTACGAACGGGCAGGCTACTGCTACGAACGAAACAAAAACAAAGCCAAGTCCACAGAAATGCGGATTATGATTGCCACGCATGGCACTTCGCCGAAGAACAATCCAAAGGCGGCACCAGCCAACGACAAACCAGGACCACACATTCCTGGAACGACAACACCTATGGCTCAGATGCCCGCACCCTCACGTGCGGCGAATCCATTTAGTATTCAGGATACGTCTACAGATGCTCTCAAAGAGCCTTTGCTGGCGGAAGCCAAATCCCCAAATGCCAAAAGCACGAAGACTCTCGCAGTGCCGGCACCATCGGTTGCCTATCTCGGAGCTCCACCAGCCATCACAAAGAATGAGGAAATGCCTCAGCCCGATCCTGCGGTCGACTGGGACCCTTTCTTCCGCGCCGAATTCCTGGTCGATCTCAGTGCTCAGGAGCAAAAGCTCCTCCAGCAGATCTGTATCGTCCGTGATTTTCCGAAAGGCACGGTAATTCTTGACTATAACCAGGCGCCTGCCGGTATCTATTTCTTACTTGGTGGTAATGTTACCGTTTACAAGATTGATAAAGAAGGCAACGAAATCCCTGCCGACGATCTCCAAGCCTCTGATACTTTTGGTGAACTCTGGCTCCTCAAAGACCAGCCAACCAAAGTGAAATTCTCTGCGACCAGTCCATGCACCCTCGGCTGTATCAGGCGTGCAGAGTTTGAACAGTTGATGGATAATAATGGTGCCATCGCCAGAAAACTCTATAGACGCTATGCCCACAAACTCCTCTCGAAGCTCCTAAACGAGCAACATCGTTTGAAGAAAAAAGCCGCCTCCTGATAGCCAGCCCCTGGCACAGTCCCTGCTTATCTATTCATTGTGAACCACTGTTGTTGTTGTCTATAGCTGTTGTTGGAGTGGAAAATGGAAAAGATCGTCTGTATGCGTCACCCTAAGTATGATGGAACTCAAAACCCGGAACTTCGCTGTAAGGCTTGTTGTTCGATTTTTGTAAATCGAATCAAAGCTATTAACACGAAACGTGCGATGGATGTGACCGCATGGCTGGAAACGAAATCTAAAACTCAGTCTCAACATTCAACCACTCGTGGTTGAATGACTCTTCTTTCTCTCAGTTATTTTCGATGAATCCCCTTTTTGAGAAGCCCCTTGTCTGACAAGGGGCTTCATTTTTTTTCGTCCGAAATTATGCCATCTCAACAATCACGGCCGTCGCTTCACCGCCACCGATGCAGATCGCTGCGAGGCCACGTTTTTGTTTGCGATGTTTCAGTGCATGAAGAAGGGTCACGAGAATACGGGCTCCACTCGAACCGATCGGGTGACCTAAAGCCAGGCCGCCGCCATTGACGTTAACTTTGTCCGCGTCGAGCTCAAGATCTTTGATCGCTGCCATCGTCACGACCGCAAAGGCTTCGTTGATTTCGAAAAGATCGATATCCGAGACATTGAGCTCAGCTTTCTTCAAAACTTTCTTGATACAGGCGATCGGTGCTGTGGTGAACTGCACGGGATCCTGTGCGAACGAAGCCTGAGCAACGATACGGGCCAATGGCTTGAGACCGTGTTTGGCAGCCGCTTCTTCCGAACAAAGAACGAGAAGAGAAGCACCATCGTTGATCGAGGATGCATTCGCCGCGGTGATAGTACCGTCTTTGGCAAAAGCCGGACGGAGAGTTGCGATACGATCGAGATCGACTGAGAATGGCTCTTCATCGATATCAAAGTTTTTTGTGCCCTTACGATCGGTGACGGGGAAGGTTACAACTTCTTCACCGAAAAGACCCGATTCGACAGCTTTACGAGCGCGATGATAGCTTTGGAATGCAAATTCATCCTGGGCTTCGCGCGTGAATGAATATTCTTTCGCGCAAATCTCACCGCAGTTGCCCATCGGCATATTGTTATAAGGATCCCAGAGGCCATCCATTTGCATCGAGTCTTTGACTTCAAAAGAGCCGAAGCGATAACCGGTTCGTGAATTTGGCAATACGTGCGGCGCGAGACTCATGTTCTCCTGACCACCAGCAAAGACCACATCCGCATCACCAAGACGAATCGCTTGATCGGCAAGCATCACGGCTTTCATTCCGCTGCCGCAGACTTTACCGAGAGTGGTTGCCGATACCGAAGTAGGGAGACCGCCGTAGATTGCAGTCTGGCGAGCAGGCGCTTGACCGACGCCTGCGGTCAAGACCTGGCCCATAATGATTTCGTCGACGGCTTCGCCTTTGAGATTCAATTTTTTAAGAGCATCTTCAACGAGTGCTGCACCCAAACGTGGTGCTGGGGTAGTGGCGAGACTTCCGCCCATTTTGCCGATAGCGGTACGGCTGGCATAAGCTATGACAGTTTGTCCTGATTTCATCTACCAAACTCCTGTCCACTTCCGGGACGTATATAAATATTCCTAAGGGAATTCCAAAACGGACTAAAGCATAGCCAATTAAGGATCGATCGGCTATCTTCGACGAAATTTTTTTCTGGCCTATATTTTTCTACCCTTGGGGTGACCATAACATGCGCCAAAAATGCAAACTTGTCCTTTCGGATGGCACTAGCTTTTCGGGGGAACTCATTGGAGCTCCACTTCGGGCGAGTGGAGAACTAGTTTTTACTACTGGAATGGTCGGGTATAGCGAAGCTATCACCGACCCTTCTTATTTTGGGCAAATTCTGTGTTTTACCTATCCGCTAATCGGCAATTACGGCATTCCTGACTTGCCTCGCGGCCTGGAGCTTCCCATCCCAAGTGGATTCGAAAGCGCCAAAGCGAGAGCAGCTGCCGTCATTCTTGCAATCGACAGTTCGGAAGTGTTCCATTGGAACAGTTTTCAGTCTCTCGATACATGGTTAACATCTCAAGGCGTACCGGCCATTGTTGGACTCGACACACGCCACCTCGTCCATCTCATTCGATCGACTCCCAACCTGCTTGCTCGCATTGAACCGGAGAATCCTGAGGGATTCCGCGATATGGGCGCAGTTTTTCAGCCGAAGAATGCCGCGAGCTTCTTCGATCCAGGCAATCACAACGTGCTGCCCGAAGTTTCCACCAGCGAAAAAATGGTCTTCGGCAAAGGCAAAATCCGCGTCGGACTCGTCGACTGTGGTGTGAAATGGAATATCATTCGTCAGCTCCTTCAGTATGAATGTGAAGTGCAGCTCCTCCCTTGGAACACACGCCTGAGCGATGTCGACTGCGATATGTGGCTTCTCTCGAATGGTCCTGGTGATCCGACTCGCACGGGTGATCTCGTGCAACAGGTCGAAGGTCTTTTCACAAGCGATCGACCGATCCTTGGCATCTGTCTTGGCCATCAGATCCTATCGCTCGCAGCGGGAGCACACACCCGCCGCATGGCCTATGGTCACCGAAGTCATAACCAGCCCGTTTATGAAGTCGGCACAAGACGCGGTTATATCACGAGTCAAAACCACAGCTACGTTGTCGAGGATGCATCGCTGCCTTCCGACTGGGAAGTCTGGTTTAGAAACGTGAACGATCAAACGATCGAAGGTATTCGTCACAAGACCAAACCGTTCCGCTCCGTACAGTTTCACCCGGAAGCTTCCGGCGGTCCGCGCGATACATCTTGGATTTTCGAACAGATCTTGGCTGAGGTGAAAAAATAATATGCCTATGCTCAAACAACTCGCGA
>SEDW01001011.1 GCA_004193325.1 Pseudomonadota bacterium
AGAGCAAGCCTTGATAAGGCCCTTGCTCTTAAACCCAATGACATTGACCTCGCCGCAGCGAACGGTGCTATGCAGCAAGTCTTCTCAGGTCCTGTCCCTAGCATCGAACGCTTTGCGGAAGATCTTTTGAAGGAGGGCATCGCTTCGCGGCGCCTCGAGAGCCGACACGCATTCCATTCCTGGATGGTGGAGGATATCTGCGAGACGCTTCGCCGGGAACTCGAAACCGTAGCTTTCGCGAAGATGACGATTCCTCTCATCTCTACGGTGCATGGCAATCTTCTGAGCGAGAGCGAAGCGAAAGACCCGAGGTACTGGTCTCAGCACGCCCGCGTGCCGGTACGCTTTCAGGCAGCTTTGCAAACGGCTTCCGCCATGGGCGACATTCTCCTCGCTGAAATTGGTCCAAGGCTTGTCGCCACCAATCTCGCTCGTAAGGAATTGAGTTCTGCATCGCTTGCCATCGGCGCCATCGGCGATGAACGCGAAGTGGAGCATTTTCTAAAACTGATGGCTCAACTCTGGGTCCTTGGTGTGATTGAAGCGGAGGCTCTGCAAACGAGCTTTACCGAAGAACGTGCGCCCGGAGTGAGTTACGTCTTTCAAAAGACCGCGGCCTTTGTCGCGGCAATGAAAACATCCCCGATTTCCCCCAAAGGAGAGCCTCATATGAGAGTCAGTCAGATCCGCGAAGACATCAGAGCCCTGGTCGAGGAATCAAGCGGCGAACTCATCGAAAAGAAAGATGATGAGACGCATTTTACCGAGCTGGGTCTCGATTCCCTCTTTCTCACTCAACTTTCGCTGCAGCTCCGGAATCGATTTAAAATCGAAATCAGTTTCCGTCAGTTGTCAGAAGAATTAAGCAGCGTGCAGAGCATCGCCGGCTTCATCGATTCCAAACTTCCGAACGATCCGGCAGCTGCTCCCGCTGCGCCGGCTGTGAGCCCTTCTCCACAGGCCAAGACTCAAGTTCATACTCAAACCCAAAGTCAAGCTTCGGCCCCTCAGGCTTTGCAGGTTCAAGCCTCAGTACAGCCGTTCACCACACAGCAAATCATGATGCCCACGCCAGTGCAGGCACCTGCCGGCTCGCTCAACGCAATCTTTAGCCAGCAACTCTCAGTCATTCAACAGCAGCTTGCTTTGCTTGGCGGCCAGAGTCTCAGTTTTGCCCCTTCTGCGCACGCAGAACAGATTCCGCTAGCTCAGAACCCTCATCCGGCTCAGACGCAGGCTGCAGTTCCAGAGAGCGTTCAGGCCCCAAAAGCGATTGAAGGAAAAGAAGCTTCGGACGATGATCCAAGCAAAAAGGTCTTCGGCGCCATGGCGAAGATCAGTAAAGTCAACGATAAGCTCGGTCCCTTGCAAAGGCAGAGCCTTGACAGCTTTCAAAAGGCTTACAACGAAAAGACCAAGTCCTCCAAAGCCCAAACTCAGGCCGCTCGTAGTTTCATGGCCGATCCGCGAGTTGTGACAGG
>SEDW01001012.1 GCA_004193325.1 Pseudomonadota bacterium
AATACCTTCTCACAAGGCTGCATCGCTTGGAACGCCGTGTATAAGATAATGCTCATGACTGTTGAAGACATTCGCGCACCCCATTTGTTCAGATAACTATGAGGTTGCAAGCTCCATGCAAGTCCTTCGCAGTATAAATTTCGAGGGCTTAGCGGGCTAAAGGCTGGCCAAAGATTGGACTGTGTTGAATTTTAAACCGCCATGCACGGGCGAAGCCGTGAATAAGACGACGGAAAATGACGGAAGGTAACACTCTCCAAGGAAGGTTACGGAAACTAGGCAGTCATATACAAGCCCCTGTATCTAATGGTCAATTCGAGATTTCTCTCAAGTATTACCCAATTATTCCGACAAAGGTCGGATTCCGAAATTCATCTTTTGTAGAGGTACGCCCATGCTGAAGTCGTCTCGAGTGCTATGTGCCCTCATGAGCTTGAGCGTTATTGTCACGACTTCCTGCAAAAAGAAAGAGGATCAGGTTAGATCGAACAGACCTGTATCCGCCCTACCAACTCCCGGCGAACAGAACAACAGCTCAGGAAGCGGAGACAGTGGCGAGCAAACTCCACTCTTTACTCTGACCGACCAAAGCCGATATCTGGAAGATGTTTTGGAAAAGGGCACGCTCAGCAAAGAGGATTGCGACGCCTACTTCAAAGGCCAGACAGATCGGAAGACCACTCTGCGCTGCGGGAAGTGGATGTACTTCTACGATAGCCTCGGCGTTCCCGGCATTCCTCAGAAACTAGCAGACCTCATGCGAAATAATGCTCCACAAACTGTTGGAAAATCATTTCAGAACTTTGGTCTCTATCGGGATCCTTATTCCAAAGCCGAACTCGCCGTTGGCATGACCGACGGTCCTGATATGGTTGGTGGCGTGAAGACTTACACACTCACCTGCGGGTCGTGTCACTTTGGAAAACTCCCCGACGGCCGTTATGTAGTGGGCTCACCCAATCAGGAATTTGCCTTTGGTAAGCTCGCGCTTGCCGCAGCAGCTCTACCGGAACTGGCGTTTCAAAAAGACAAATCCCTACCGCCTGAGGTTCGGAAAGTTCTCAATCCTATCGTCGAAGAAGTCTTCGGCAAGGCGTTCGGCCGCATCGGGGTCATCGCTCAAGCGATATCGCTCCTGCCAAGCGTCCTAATCAAGGGTGTGGCTGCTCCAAGCGAAGCCGCTAAACTTGATCTCGCTATTCTCCCGGCAGGTGTTCTCGATCCCTATTCGCCGCCTAGTCTCGACGACAAAGTAAAAGTCCCCCTGCGTATCAGTCCACTTTGGGGGATCGATCAGAAGGGTATGGAAGCGGCTGGCTCGAAACACGGGGCAATGCTTGGCTCCGGCGGTGGTGCTCCAGATCTCAAACACATTATGCGAACCTTTAAGGTGATCGCGGGAGAGATTCGCGACGAACCGATTATGAAGACTTACAAAGAGGAAGAGGTCGCTCCGCTCATCGAATACATTCTGAGTCTC
>SEDW01001013.1 GCA_004193325.1 Pseudomonadota bacterium
GAAACTCTCAGCAATCTTCCTTTTTGATCGGAACTGACCATGATCTCTCAGCTGCTCGCCTTGCTGGGTCTATTGATCCTTTGCTATAGACTCTGGCCACGGGCAGCTGGGGGCACAAGTACAAAAGCAAGAGCTGCCACGGACTGGCCTCTCGTTTCGATTGTGATCCCTGCCCGCAATGAAGCGAAGAATCTCCCGCAGCTTCTGGAATCGCTGAAAGTCCTCGACTACCCCAACTTTGAAACGATCGTCGTCGATGACTCTTCAAGCGATGACACGGCTGACATTGCCCTTTCCTATGGCGTTCGTCTCATCCAGGCGGGACCCAAACCCGACGGCTGGTTTGGCAAACCCTGGGCTTGTCACCAGGGAAGCTTTGCTGCCAGAGGGGAATACTTTTTATTCACCGATGCCGATACGGTGCACCGCCCTCAAAGCCTCACAATCGCTCTGGAGGAGCTCCTCGCCAAAAGCGCTTCTGGACTAAGCGCTATTCCCTTTCATCAAAATCCGAGCCTTTGGGAACGCTTCCTTGGGCCCTTTCAACTCCTACTGATCGCGCTTACGAATCCCTACGGGCTTCCCGTACCCGGCCGGGTCTTTGCCATTGGCCAGTATTTGCTTTTTCCAAAAGTTTATTACGACAAGATTGGCGGACATGAGGCCATCAAGAGCGAAGCGATCGATGATCTCTCGCTTGCGAACCGTGTCTTGCGCAGTGGAGGCCACTGGCAGGTCCATACTGGGGAAAGTCTTTTTGAAGTGCGAATGTATGAGACCTTGGGGGATTTCATCAAGGGCTGGCGAAGAAACTTCCGTGGCGGCCTTCATCACAATTCGAGCTGGAGTTCTCTCGAAGTCTTTCTCATCTTCATGGCGATGACGATTGGCATCAATGGTAATGCCCTATCCCTCACGATCACAGGCCTTACCCTGCTCGTCCTTCTTCTCACACAAAAAAAACTTGGACGCTTTACAAGCCTCGGCGTCCTTTGCCTGCCTTTTTCCATGGGACTCTTCACGCTCGTCTCGCTGCTCGCCGTCTACGACAAGATCCTGGCGAAGCCGCTTCTCTGGAAGAGCCGCAGCTACTAGTGTTTCCACACTCCAAATTTTCCAGCTTGATAGTCTAGGATCGCCTGATGAATCTCTTCCTTGGTATTCATCACGAAGGGTCCGTGCGCCACGACTGGTTCCCCGATCGGCTTCGCCGTTGCAAAGAATACGCAGGCGCTCGAGAGAGCATGGAGTTTGACACTGCCTTCGCCCACATCGAGTTCGATCAGGTTGTGATCGCTCATATCGTGATTATTCACTGTCACCTGACCCTGCACCACATAACAGAAAATTCTCTGCTCAGAGGCGACGGGAATCTCCAATTCAGCGTGCGCTTTTAATTCAAGAGCAAAAGCATTCACGCCGGTAATCGACTGATAGTTCGCCTTTGTGCCAAACCATTCGCCGGAAATGATTTGCACG
>SEDW01001014.1 GCA_004193325.1 Pseudomonadota bacterium
TGAAGGGCAGACCCCATATAGGCGGCCATGAAGCCACAAGGCTGCAGCGCGATCTCCACGAGTACAGAGAAAGGCAGACGATTCTGATGACAGGCCCAGAACCAGGCCTCGTCAGGAAGTTCATAATGCGCGAGCAGGCGCGTTCCGACGTTTTGCTTCATGTAAGGGCCCTCCACCCATTCCACGCTGTCGAGGAACTGAAAGGGAGGCCTTGGGAGACGGGCGATCTTTCTATCCTTATCGAAGGGCTTATAGATCGGCCCGAAGCAATCGGACGGATTGCCATCGGAGAAGGCAAGGATGTGCTCGTAGGTAAACTGAGGCTTAGGACTGACCAGTGGCAGAAGAGTTTTGGATGAGGACCAAATGCCTTCCAGCTTCGCCTTCGTGAAACCAGGGATTCTTAGACTCATATCGATGATATCAACGATGGGCTTGCCATCGGCATACATCAGGGCATCACAGACGACGTAAGCATCAGGGCCGTAGCCCATTTCTTTGATTTCGATTTCGTAGGTGACCTTCTGCGTATGGGAGAGGACCTGCCCACGGCATTTCAATTGCGAATAGATGCCCGGCATGGGCAGGAAGTTTTGCTCCTCCGCCTCGCCGACCCAACCTGCTCGCATGAGAAAGACACGAAGGGTATGCAAACAGCACTCGAACATAAGCGTGCCTGGCATCACCTGATCATCAATGAAGTGACAGGTGAGAAACCAATCATCCGGATGAATGTCCGCTTCGCCAATCACACGGCCAATGCCGAAACGTCCTCCTTCAGGTTCGAGCGTTAGAATCCGATGAACCAGCTTCATGTCGCCGCTTGGCAAAGACTTTGGATTTGTGAGGTTTACTGCTGCAAAGGCGGGACCAAAGGCCTCAGCATAGTCCCCTCTCTGCAGTGCATTGATCTGCGCATCGCTGTAAGACTCGACCGCCATCGGCACAAAGGGTCTATAATCCCCGGCGATTTTGCCCTTATAGCCTTTAAGCTGCAACTGACTGCGTTTCACGCCGCGGCCTTCATCAAGAGCACGCTGGGAAAAGAAACCCGCGCAACCATCGACCATACTCATTAGATGACGATCGCCAATGTAAGCTTCAAAAGCAAAGTTGAAGAAGAGCGTTCCGCCCTGCTCAAAGAATTTTTTAATTTCGATATCATAGCGAATCGTTTCACCAACCTTGGGCAGATCGCTATGAAAGCTCACCCGGGCATCGAGAAGACGGTAAACCGCTTCTCCACGCGTGGCAAAGTCCGCACCCAAATAGGCGGAGAGCATGAGGTCGGCCTGACCCGATTCCACAGCTATCGCGGTCGGCATATAATCGCCGTCGAGATACCAAGCGTTCGGAAAAACGTCATGCTCGGTCGTCATCTTCCCAGAACCCAGAGATTTTGTTTCCCCCTCGATGCTCATCACTCGATGGCAGAGAAGAAGCCTTTCGGCTGGAAGGCGAACACGGGTTGGGAAGGT
>SEDW01001015.1 GCA_004193325.1 Pseudomonadota bacterium
GGTGGTTTGCGCTTGATCGTTGCGCATGCCGTTAACAGCGAAGCGCTTTGCAGTATGATGAAAGTCAAATCCAGCTATGGCTGTAATGATATGAAGGCCGTCGATCGGCAGATCGATGCAGCCTACGCACTTGAGAAGTTTGTGGATGCGGAGAAGGGCGGTGCTGGCAAGGGCTGGCTCGCGCTGGTAAAGTCTCCTCAAGAAGCGCGGGATGCTATTGCCAAGGGTAAGCTCGCGATGGTGCTCGGCATCGAGGTCGACAGTCTCTTCGATTGTAAAGTCGGAGACTGTACTGCGAAAGCGGTGGAGCAAAAGCTCGATGAATATTATGCCAAAGGCATAAGACACGTGATTCCTGTGCATCTCACTGATAACGCCTTCGGCGGCGCGGCGATGTACAATCCCTACCTTTTTAATTATGCAAACAAGCTCGTGAACGGAAAGTTCTTCGCGGCTGAGGACTGCTCGGGTTCTGGCTACACTTATCAGGAGATGAAGGGTACGGTACCGGCAATTCTCGGCGGAGTGATTCCAAGCTACCCGCCGCTTAAAGCATTCTGCAATTCGAGAAGCCTGAGTCCACTCGGCGAGACTCTTCTCAGCGCGATGATGGCGAAGAACATGATCATCGACATCGATCACATGAGTGCCAGGACCTTGAACGCGACTTTAACCTTTGCCGAAGAACGAAACTATCCGCTCGCCTCAGGTCATACAGGATTTATCGAGACCTCGACTCCCGGACAAAAACGATCGGAAGCACAAAAAACCGATCTTCAGCTCCGCCGCATCTTGCGCCTTGGGGGCGTCGTCGGACCTATTTTGCAGCAGGGCAATGCTGAGACGGAAGTCGTGAGTGGAGGACGGGTAGCGAACGACTGTGATCGTTCCTCGAAGGCCTTTGCGCAGGCTTTTCTCTATGCAAAGTCGGTGGCGGACGAAGAGATGGGGCAGTCCGCTGTTGCCTATGGTTCGGATTTCAACGGACTGATTGAAATGCCCGCGCCGCGCTTTGGTAGCGAGGCTTGCGGCAAGAATAAGGTTCAGGCCAAACTCCAGGGAGCGCCCATTCGTTATCCCTTACTTTCGCCCTGGTCCGGCAGCTTATTTAATGAACAGAAAACTGGGGATAGAATTTTCGACTACAACCTGGACGGCTTTACCCAGATAGGTTTGCTGCCTGAGTTCATTCAAGATCTGGAAAATGTCGGACTAAGTGAAAATGACCTCTCGCCGATCTTTCGATCGGCGGAGGCCTACATACAAATGTGGGAAAAAACTTTTAGACTCAGCGAACGGAAAGATCAATAACGCGGCATGTCTTTATCAATCGTGAGCGCCCATTCATCGAGCCCGCCATGGAGCGAACGCACGCGAGGCAAACCAGCTTCGCGAAGATAAAAGGCCGCCGAGAGCGAACGAATGCCGTGATGGCAAATCGTGATCACTTCAAAATCCTTGAGGCCAGGAAATATCCG
>SEDW01001016.1 GCA_004193325.1 Pseudomonadota bacterium
GTGAACCAGAAGTGGGATCCCTGACCTTCCACACTTTCCACCGCAATCTGCCCACCCATAAGTTCAACCAGATGCTTGCTGATTGAGAGTCCAAGACCCGTGCCACCAAAGCGTCTGGTTGTCGAACTGTCGGCCTGCATGAAGGCGTTGAAAAGTTTTTTAAGGCTGTCCTTCGAGATTCCAATTCCCGTATCCGAGACCTCAATCTTAAGCATTTCCTGGCCAACATCGCTGATAATGCGACTGCTACGAATGGCGATGGAGCCTTCAGCCGTGAATTTTAGTGCGTTGCTCAGGAGATTGTTGAGCACTTGCCTCAGACGATTCGGGTCGCCCTGAATGATGTCGGGAATGTCATCCTGAAAATCGTTGTAGAGCCGCAAACCCTTTGAGCGGCAGTCATAGAAGATACTTTTCTCAGCGACTTTAACGAGATCGTAGAGATTAAAGTTGATGACTTCGAATTCCAGTTTGCCGGCCTCAATCTTCGAGAAATCAAGGATATCGTCGATGACTGACATCAGCGCGGCGCCGGAGCTGAGAGCATGATCGGAATAATCCCTTTGCTCAGATGACAAAGGTGTTTCTGCGATGAGATTGATCATACCCATCACGCCGTTGAGTGGAGTTCGGATCTCGTGACTCATATGGGCCAGGAATTCCGACTTGAGACGTGAGGCTTCCTGAGCGGAAGCCTCCCGTATCCGGTGCTCATCCTGGGCGATTTCAGCCATCCTCCGTTCAGTGATATCGGTGGCAACGACCACCATGCCGATGATCTCACCATCGCGGCTTCGAAGAGGGGAGTGGTGGCATTCAAACCAGTTCCCAACATAGTCATCAATGGTCGTCAAATGCTCGCCACGAAGGGCATGATCGAGCCTTGCCATGGCTCTCTCCCAGTTGGGAGAGGTCTCGCGCACACTGCGCCCGACATAGAATTGAGGTGTCTTTCCGAGGTTCTCAAGAGCCTTGCCCTGAGCATAGGTCACGATTCCATTGACGTCGCATGTCCAGAGAATGATCGGGGCGTTATCGAGAACGGTGGACAAAGTTTTCTCGAGTGCGCCAGCGAGTTCTTCTGATATTTTTTGATCGTGAATATCAGTTGCCGTTCCAAACCACTGGATAATGTTTCCGTGCTCGTCGAGCATCGGCAGCGCTCTTGCGAGGTGCCAACGATAGGTGTCGTCAAGGGCACGGTGTACCCGAAATTCGACTTGATAATCACTCCCCTCATTGATAGATCGGGACCAGCTTTCAAGAGCGAACTCGCGATCGGAAGGATGAAGCGTCGAACTCCACTCCTGAAGAAGATACTCTTCCAGGCTCAAACCCGTGTAGTCAGTCATGCGTTTGTTGCAAAAAGTGGATTCTCCCCGTGCATTCGACGTCCAAATCAATTGCGGGACAAATTCCGAGAGCACCCTAAAGCGCTCCTGCGTTTCTTTGTTGGCCTGCTCGGCCCGTTTTCTTTC
>SEDW01000158.1 GCA_004193325.1 Pseudomonadota bacterium
AAGGATTCGTTCTCAGCTGCATCACGCAACTCGTAAGCGTGAAACGGCAATTGAAAGCCCATGGTTCTCGTATAGAACATGGCAAAGTTTTCGATGAAGTCGGGATCGGTACTGAGCTTATCGGCCAGGGCTTCGAGAGTAATCTGTCCCGCAAGAAAGCTTTTTCGGAGCTCAGGACTAAGGGGCTTGGCAGTGAGTGTCAGCGAGATTTTTTCCGCCTGTCTAAGCGAAACGAGATCAGCTGCTGGAGCGATCGCCGAGAAACTTAGAAGGCCAGCTAAGGCAGCGATCATATGCTTCATAGAATTATTACCCCCGGGAAAAGTCTAAAGGTACGAAACCCTCACACCCTGTATCGGTAGGCAAACAACATTCTTTTGATGAATTATTAAAACGCTATAATATCAATCGGTTAAATCGAATATTTAACGATAATTAGCGAACTTCCGCTTCGAAGTTTGAGTCAGCTTCCTTCATTAAAATCCCGAATTTCTTTTTCATTTCAACGTGAGATAGGGCCGCTCATTCGGCTATCGTATTTCGAAAGGTCCGGATCTTTTCATTCCAGACCTTAATCTGCTCTTCAAAACCATCAAAGCTTGCTTCCAGATCAGGCCCATTAACTTTGTCCATCGCCAGGGCAGACTGCGAATGAGCTTTTTTCATTTCGAGATTACTGAGCTGAACCTCGACGGGAAAATTTTCCAACAGAAGATCCAATTTGCTCGCAAAAACTTTTCGAAAGCTGGAAATGGTCATCATTCGGAACAGAAGCTGATTTCTCGAAAGAAAATCCGCGGGATTGAATTCGAAAGCTTTCTCCCAGACTCGATCAAGATCCCAAGGAGCGACAATCAGCTTTCGCTTCGTCTTGTCGAGGGCCATAAAATAATTGTTATCAAATCCATCCCAATGGGCGGTATAGACGGCGGTTGCCATGTACGACATGAAGTTGTCGACATCGATTTGCATCTCGATCCGGCGCTCGAATTCTTCATCACTGAGATTGTCCCATAGAGTCTTGTAAACTCCCTGCAGAGCAGCATAGTTGTCTTTACCGTCTCCCTCATAGTCAAACGCTTCCGAGAGATTGGATGAAAATTCTTTTCGAAACCCTGCATTACCAAACTTGGATTGATAGATATCAGCGACTCGAATTCCCCGGCGATGAAAATATTCCGAGCTGATTGGTTCTGTGAGCAGGTAAACTCCCAGAAAATCGTGATTGACGTAAGCTGAAACAAGTTCAGTTGTAGGAACAGTCATCCCAGTCCTTGCAAACATCTCGTAAGCGAGTATGGCCCGATTCGTCGTTTTATCACGATTTTGTGCAGCGAGACGAAACCGAGTTTGCTCGGACGGATGGTTTTTACAGGCTCTCAAATTAAGGCTTTTTCGATAGTCGTTCAAACTTGATTGGCCTGCAAAGGAGACTTCGCATTTCATCTTAACATCGCCCTGCATTTTCACTTCGGCTGCGACAGGTCTTTTCGATGTAACCTGACCGAGAAGAAGGCCAAGCGTTTCCGAATTCATTTCGATTTGAACTACGGGTAAGCCGTAGCCATCGACCTTTGATTCCCGTAAATCCCCACAGGCAGTCAACATAAGTATGAAGACAGATACGAGCAGGGAGAAGGCAGAGTTCCTAAGGCATATTGAACTGACGTGAGACATAACCGCCGTCCTCTTTCTATAATATAAAATCTTCAGGGAACATTGAGGTCAGCAAGTCCGATGGGGTCGATCGAATGATCCAGATCGATACCCCGGCCTGGAAATCTCAAATAAAGAATATTCTTTTTGAGAGAATTTCTATCTTGGCCAATGATCATCCCCAGACCAGGCAAAGATACGAGTGCCGCTGGCTTTTTCAGGCCTTTTAGGACAGACCATGTTCGTTCTGCTTTCAGACCACTGTCATCGGTGGCCAGACTTCCGACGTAAAAAATGTCAGCACAGTTTTTGCCGAGAATCAAGACGGCTCCATCCTCAGCTCTTGCAAGATCGGCTGCACCGCAGCTGCTCTTATCCATAGTCCAGACTGCGAGAGCCCGGTAGCTTTTATCGTCTGGCATCAGAAAGCTTTCGCTTTCGCCCAGTATCGTTTTCGTCGATACACCAAGCGGGCGCTGATTGGAAGGTCCGAACTCGATAAGGGTCAGAGGGGCGGTTTGCGAAGCAGCTAGGATGTGACCGTTCTGCATGAGAAGCATACCTTCGAGCTTTGTTTTTTGCACGTTAAGCGTTTCGCTATCGAGCTCGATAACTTTCTCGCCTTTGCCATCTTGATCGAAGATATAAACTTGAGACGAATTTTCTTTGAGAAGAAAATTCCGGCCTGATGCATCAGTGTTGACTGCTTCCCAGTTTGAGTTTCGGCTTAGCGTGTAGCCTTCGGGAGCCGACAGTTTTATGCGAGTGGCTTTGCCAAACTGGATCGATCCTGACTCATAGCCCTTAATGGGAGCCTTGAGCAGGTCCGTTTCGCTGTCCGAGGCTGCAATCAAATGTTTATCCCTTATCGCCAGGCCTGATATTTCCCGCATAGCTACGGTGTTTTTACTTAGGACCGAAGGTTTGTCGATTTCACTGTAGCTTTTGTGATGAAAGACTCCGAAGAGCAATATCAGTGCGAGAGCCGATAGGGTGACATTGGGCTTGGTACAGGGATTTGATTTTTCATAGTTGGTGTTCATATCAAGCTCCGACTCTTTCGTTTGGATAGTAGAAGTTGATTTGCGAAGCAGGATCGATAGCTGAAATTTGCTGAATCACCTGATCCTGCTGCTCGAGACGGATGGCAGTGACATTGAACACATAGGAAATGATTCCATCGTAGGCTCTGACGCTCACACACTCCGAGCGCAAGTCCTTTTCTTTCATAAGCTTCGCTATCGAATCCGCGCCTTCGAGCTTCGCGCTGTTGATCGTAAGAATCGCAAATTTTCCTTTGTTCGTAGTCTTCACCGAGACGATATTTCGCAGGTATGCAAAAGCAAAAATCGCTATGGTCAAAGTCGCCGCAATAAACCAGGCCTGGAGCGACATGATTATGGAAAAGGTGATTGCGAGAAGTATGAAGGCGATGTCTTCAGCCCTTTTCACAGGGGAGCGAAAGCGGATCACGGCAAGAGACCCAAGCAATCCGAGGGATAGCGAGAGCTGGTGTTGGATTAGCCAGAAGAGGGTCGCCAAAGCCGGAGTGATGATGACGAGACTTCTCGCAAGGCTGACGTCCTGCGGTTCATTCTCTCTGAAGTAGAGAAAATAAAAGCGAGACAGAAGATAGCCGATAAAACTCGCGAGCACAAAAATGAGCAGAAAGCTTTGGTAGTCAAAATCCATGCTTCCGATTTCTAACTGTTCTATACTGAAGAGGCCTTGCATAGAGACTCCTGAAGGTTTCAAACTGCGATACCAAGTGCTTCTTGCCCTTGCAGAAAGAAGATCCCCTGCATGTATTTTGAAAACGAAATCTGCTGCAGCTTCATGGATCCAAGAAGTGGAATATGAGGTCTTTTTTGATAGGACTTCAATTCCAGAACGTGATGGGGAAAGTAAACTTCCCGCTTCATCCAGGGGTGAACGCCATTGGCGGCGATGACTCTGATGTCATAATCAATCGTCAGTCGAAAATCGAAGGCCCTGAAACGTTTTCTCTTGTATACGATACGAGCTGTGGGAAAGAGAGGCCCGGACTGTAGGCTGGCCAGCGTGATCTCCCGAAAGAGATCTTCCTGTCCGGCTCTCGCGACCAGATCTGACCAGCTCCGCAAATCATCAAAACGAATGGGTTCTACTTTTGCTTTGGTTTTATGAACTTCATAGAGAAGCTTTCGTTTGAGATGCGCCTGGGAAAAAGTTCCGTCCCCATAACCTCTGACCCTGAATTTAGCTTTTTCAAACGATCCATCGAGACACTGATCGAATGATTTCATATCGAGAGTATCAAAATAAACCGAATCCACGACGCCCTCGGGATAGGGATCACTGTTGTGATAATGCTGATCCAAAATGTAAACCAGATCGTCGAGTTGGTCCGGCATAACCTTAAATTTGAGTTCGCTATAAGATTTCATAACGCGCCCTCTTTGGCTTTAAGGTAGGCACTGAACATATTCCACTTTGTGAGATAAATTTTCTCGATGTCCACATTTGGACAATCCTCGAGTTTACCGAAGACGATTGAGAGTATGCCGTGGATGTCGGCTATGAATATAATGCGGTAGACCATGAACTCTTCCTGAGTCATCTCACGTTTCGCCATGCTGTTCAGGCGAGATCTCAGAAAGTCATCACCGCTCTTACGCAATGATTCGCCGCACTCTCCAGCTTCTGCATCAAAGATATTCGAAATAAAGGTCTGGAAGAGAAACTTAAACTGCTCGGGATGGGTCAGCATATAGCGAAGCGAAGCAAGTCCATACTCGCGCAACTGATCTTCAGGGTTTTCAACTTTAAGAGCATTCTCCATCGACATGCGCTGAATTTCGACCAAATCGTTTTTAACGAGTTCGATGACAATAGACTCTTTGTCTTTGAAATAGCTGTAGAGAGTGGGAACCGAGTATTCAGTAATACGTGCGATGTCACGGATTGTAACCGAGTGATAACCCTTGTCCGCAAAAATGCTTCGCGCCGAATCCAGGATTTTCTCCCGGAGTTCTTTTTTTTCACGTTCGCGACGCTCTTTCAGTCCCATCGACCACCTCGGTTTAACATCGTTAAAGCTACTTTAATTATGTTATCAAATCTATCATCGGTCGAAAATGTAACCTCTTTAAATAGTTTCGTCATCAATTAAAAAGATCTTTGAATTCAGGCAGATGAATCGCGAGTCAGGAATTATTACCGAGGATCACCTCCATGGAAGGTTTGGGGAGGATTCACGGTCTTTTTGCTAATCTGTTGAATTTATTAGAACGTTAGTTAGGCGGCTAATGATATCAGGACCTTGGGTCAAACTTATTTTTGACAAAAAAATCCCCAGCCGCCTCGTAGGTTGCTGGGGAGGGCTTAGACTTAGAATGTCTCGGTTAGGATCGGCTGGGAGCGAGCTGGGCGAGAGCAAGAAGCTGTCCGCCTATGGCTGGCTGGAAAGACTTTGGCAGCCAGCGCAGCATTCTCATTGGAGCCTTCAAGGTCCTTACGTCCAGACCCGATTTTTTGCAGAGAAAGCCGAGACTATATTTGTTGAAGAGAATTCGATGTTGAGGATCGGATGCGCCCGACCAGGACTCTGGTTTTAGCAGTCGTTCAAGCGATTGCACGTTCGGGGTTGTGATTAAGAGTTTGCCACGAGAGTTAAGGAGCTGGCGGCATTGCTCAAGAAACACAACGGGACTTTGCAGATGCTCGATGATGTCGAAGGCAAAAATCAAATCGAAGGTCAGTCCTTCAAACTGATTCAACCAGCTGTCGCTATCAAGGTTGGCCTGGATAAACTCCCAGTCGGCATTGTCAGCCCCACCCTCGCGCGGCACCTCAATATCCACGCCATAGCTAAGCTTTGCCCCATTCTCAATCACGTGCGAGCAGAGAAAGCCCGAGCCGCAACCGATATCGAGCACTTTAAGACCTTCGAACGAAGTCAGTCCGAGATCCTTCATCCAATCCAAATGAACGGTGTCAGAAGCCCTAGGTATACGGATCCCGGTTTGCGTCGATGGCATGGGGTGCTTTCCAGATATTGTGAGTCATTAACTAGAAAATTACCCCACGTCGGTCCGGAAGCTCAAGGTCTATTCGTATTGGATTAGTGATCAAGCCCAGATTGTTACAAAAATGTTGAGTAAACTGTTCAATTTTTAGGTAAATCGCCAACTTTCATCATCATCTGCCCATCAAAGGAACATTCCGCCTGACGCCTCGATTCTCTGTGCATTTACCCATCTCGTTTCGTCCAGGCACATGATGGCAATGAGTGGACCGATGTCGTCGGGTAAGCCTGTTCTGCCTAAAGCAGTCTGGGATGCGATATGTTTGTTCATCTCAGCGTTGTCCCGCACGGCTCCCCCGCTAAAGTCGGTTTCGATTGCACCAGGCGCGACGATATTTACGCGAATTCCTCGTGGGCCGAGTTCCTTAGCCATGTAGCGAGTGAGAACCTCCATCGCTCCTTTCATCGAGGCATATGCGGAATATCCAGGGAGTGCAAAGCGGGCAAGTCCGGTCGATACATTGACGATCCCGCCGTTGTCGTTGATCAATGGCAGAAGTTTTTGAGTGAGAAAGTAGGGTCCCTTGAAATGAATATTCACGAGTTCGTCGAACTGCTCTTCACTCGTATCTTTCAGAAGAGCCCAGGTGCCAATGCCGGCGTTGTTGATGAGAAAATCGAATCGGTCTTTGCCCCAGTGGTCTTTCAATACCTTCTGTAGATCCTCAGCGAAGCCGCTAAAGCTCTTGGACTTCGAAACATCGAGTGCCATCGCCTTGGCTTTTCGCCCCTTGGCCACGATGCTTTTTACGACCTTCTCCGCTTCGTCTTGATTTGACTTGTAGGTAAGGACAACATCGATGCCTCTTGCCGCAAGATTTTCCGCAGCATTTCTTCCTAGCCCACGGCTTCCGCCTGTAACGATCGCTATCTTTGTCATCAAAAAAACTCCTTATTGCTTGAGCACAATCCTACATTGTTTCAATTTAGCAAGAGAATGACGTAGATTTGATTTCACTGTTCGTTCTGCGAATATAATAGAGGGTAAGATATTGAATACATTACAAGCTATGACGACCTTCAAGAGAGTGGCAGAGCTTGAGAGTTTCACAAAAGCAGCCGAAAGCCTGGGACTGCCTAAGGGATCGGTATCGACGTCCATTCAGCAGCTAGAGGCTTCCCTCGGCACTACCCTTCTTTATCGCACGACGCGACGCGTGCAGCTCACGCACGATGGAAATCTCTACTTTCAGCGTTGCAAGGATTTGCTTGCCGATATGGAAGAACTCGATTCGATGTTTCAAAAGGGTAAGGTGAAGCTCGTCGGCCGGCTAAGGGTCGATCTTCCGACCCGTCTTGCACGCGATATCATCGTTCCGCAGCTT
>SEDW01001017.1 GCA_004193325.1 Pseudomonadota bacterium
AAATATGAAGAAACTTTTTTGGATCGTGTTTTGTCTGCTCCAACTAGAGCTATCTGCCTGTTCGAAGAAAAATGACGATAAAGATAATACACCAAAGATTGTAGCGGCCGACGCGACTAAGATTATCGTGCAAAGCGGATTTGGTTGGGTGGACTGCTTTCCAGCCGAAACCTTCGAATTAGTTGGGCTGGATCTTAGCTACAAAAGGAAGATGAAAGATGAAAGTTGTGAGATAAAATCTACAGATTCGACCAAGGTTCTAACTCAGGATCAAAGAGATCTTCTCATTAAAAAGATTGAAAGCCTTCGGTTCAAGGCTTGGGCTCAGCCCTGTAATAGCGATTACGCAACTCAGACAGTCGAGATCATGCGCTCCAATAGCTCCATAAAGTATCACGTCTACCTCTGCAAGGAAGGCTATTACATCGAGTATGAAGACTTCTTTGATTTATTAAAAACGATGAATCAACTCACGACATGAAAGATATCCGAGACTGGGAGTTCTACTGGGGCGGAATGCTCCTCTTCCGCAAAGCCCTTCAATCTTTGATCCTGAACAAAGCAAAAGGCCAGCCCATCACAGGCTGGCCTTCATCAGTTCATTTTAAAAAAATCTTATGATTTACTCTTCCAGCTACACTGACCCGACTTGTTCTGATCTTTTAACCAAGTCTGCAATGGACCGAAGTACTCAAGGATAGCCGTAGCATCCATCTTCTCAGATCCAGTCAACTGCTTCAAAGCCACTGGCCATGGTTTCGAAGAACCGAGCTGGAGCATCGCCTTTAGCTTCTCGCCAGCCGCTTTTTGGCCGTAGAGACTACATTCTGCCAAAGGTCCTTTGTAGCCGGACGCATCACACATCGCTTTGAACATCTGGAACTGGAGGATGTTCGCAAGGAAGTAACGAGCGTAAGGAACGTTGGCTGGAATGTGGTATTTCGCGCCTGGATCAAAGCCAGCTGGCTGACGTGCTTCAGGAGCTGTGATGCCTTGATACTTCTCGCGAAGTTCCCACCAGCTTTTGTTGTACTGCTCAGGCGCAGTTTTGCCTGCGAAGACATCCCAACGCCACTTGTCCATGAGATAGCCGAATGGAAGGAAGGCAACTTTGCTCAACGCGGTCTTCATCTGAAGGTTGATCAATTCTTTTTCTTTGTCGGCTGGCTTCGAAACGTTTTTGATCAGGCCTACTTGGTTCAAGTAGGTTGAGTTCACGCTCAAGGCAATCGCATCACCGATCGCTTCGTGGAAGCCATCGTTAGCCCCTTGTTGAAAGACAACAGGGAGTTTGTAGTAGGACTGGTAGTAAAAGATATGACCCAATTCATGGTGAATCGTAATCAAGTTGTCTTCGTTCGCGAGAATACACATCTTGATTCGAACGTCGTTCGAATAGGTCACGTCCCAGGCACTGGCATGACAGACGACTTCACGATCCTGAGGCTTCAAGAACTGTGAGCGCTCATAGAAAGT
>SEDW01001018.1 GCA_004193325.1 Pseudomonadota bacterium
AAATGTCCTGTCGATAGCTGGTCGTATTTGATCAACGACAGCATCGCGACGACCAAATACGCGGTCCTGCCTCCCTCACTCTCAGAGCCAAATCCAATCACACTGACTCCATGCCTCTACATTAAGGTTGCGCGTCTGGTCGAAGACGTCAACGGCATCAAAGCTAAGTTTGAAGCTGCTGGAACTCTTAGCGAAGAAGAAGAGACGGATCTCATCGCCGAACCCGATCGTCTGATCGTGCAGGCCATGTATGACGACATGATCGCCAACGATCTCATCGGTCGCTTGCAGATGGAACTCATCTGGGGTTTGGTTACTCAGGAACGCTAATCTCAATTTTTTAATGGAATGCCTCTCGATCTTTGGTCGAGAGGTTTTTTTTGAATAAATTTTTGCCTTTATGAATCTGTACATTCCTGCTTCGCCCCCCTGCGTCTACTTGGCCATTTCCTATAAATCTTTTAAAATTAATCCCGTTACAAGGCGAAAATATTAATCCGCGGAGAGTGGCTCCAGGACTGCTATAGCGGGCTAATTTGCGTGATTTCTAAGCGCTTGATGAGAAACATTTCTGATTCAACCACATAGTATTCTTTGATAGGACTAGAGGAGACATAAACGTTAGTTGGATGGAATATCAAGCATGAGTGAAAACAAAAGCAAGAGCGAGAGCGAAAATCCCGTAATTCCTTCCCCCAAGCCTCAAGGTCATGACCACATCCCAGGACTGGTGGCCAGCTGACTACGGGCATTACGGCCCGCTATTTATCCGTTTGAGCTGGCATGCTGCTGGCACTTACCGTATCGAAGATGGTCGTGGAGGCGCCGGCGAAGGCAGCCAGCGTTATGCTCCTCTGAATAGTTGGCCGGATAACGCCAACCTTGATAAGGCCCGCCGACTCCTTTGGCCTGTGAAGAAAAAATATGGAAACAAAGTGTCCTGGGCTGACCTTTTGGTCTTCGCCGGTAACTGCGCTCTTGAATCCATGGGCTTCAAAACTTTTGGCTTCGCCTTCGGCCGCGAGGATGTGTGGGAGCCGGAAGAAATCTTTTGGGGACCAGAAGACACTTGGCTTGGTGACGAGCGCTACAGCGGCGATCGCGAGCTTGAAGGAGCTCTGGGAGCCGTGCAGATGGGCCTCATCTACGTGAACCCTGAGGGACCCAACGGCAAGCCAGATCCTGTGGCAGCAGCGCGGGATATCCGAGAGACCTTCGCCCGTATGGCGATGAACGATGAAGAAACAGTTGCGTTGATTGCAGGCGGTCACACCTTTGGTAAAACTCATGGTGCTGGTGATGGGAAGAACGTTGGACCGGAACCTGAAGGATGCCCTATGCATGCTCAGGGTTTGGGCTGGCACAACAAACACGGCACCGGTAAGGGTGGGGATACCATCACCAGCGGTCTCGAGGGTGCCTGGACTCACCAACCGACCAAGTGGAGCAACATCTTTCTCACCAACCTCTTTAAGCATGACTGGACACTCACCCAGAGTCCGGCTGGCGCGAAACAATGGACTCCGAAAAAGCCTGACGACAAAGAGATGGTGCCGGATGCTCATGATTCTTCCAAAAAACATCCACCCATGATGCTCACGACTGATCTCGCGTTGCGATTCGATCCGGCGTACGAAAAGATTTCCAAAAAATTCCAAGCGAACCCTGATCAGTTTGCCGACGCATTTGGCAAAGCCTGGTTCAAGCTCTTGCATCGCGATATGGGACCGATCACGACCTACCTCGGCCCTTACATTCCACAGCCACAGCTTTGGCAGGATCCAGTGCCTGCCGTCGATTTCGAAGTGGTAGATGCTCAGGACATTAAGAGTCTGAAAGAAAAACTTCTTTCCTCCGGACTCAGTGTTTCCCAATTGGTCGCTACAGCCTGGGCCTC
>SEDW01001019.1 GCA_004193325.1 Pseudomonadota bacterium
ATCACAATCTCGCAGAATCCAGCAGGGTTCTACGAGCAGGTTATCCCCTTTCCGTTTACTAAACTAAGGGCTCACATCGAGGCCCAGACCCTCACGCCCGCATTGGTCACTCTAATCCCGAAAGGACGGTCTCTCCAGCGAAATGCCACCGATAAGCCCTTTCTCTTTCCGCGCGTGATTCTTGCCGCGACGGGTGAAGCCAGGCAGTCTGCAGGAAGCCTCGGAATTCTTCTGAAAGATCGGCTGTACGTGGGTTACGTCGAAGAGAGCAAACAGCTCGAGATCATCAGCTTCAATCCCGAAGCTGGTCGCTTTGAATTTCAACTGATCGAAAATTATGGTCAGGGTCAGATCCCAACAATCAAATATGCGAACCGGAGCTTCTGCCTCTCCTGTCACCAGAATGCGAGTCCCATCTTTTCCGAGGCTCCTTGGGATGAGACAGTGGCAAACACGCAAATTTCTGATCGGGTCCTTGCCGAGCACGGCAGCCCGGAATATCTCGGAGTGCCCATCAAGCAGTTCCGAAATGTTCCTAACGAAATTGACAACGCCACCGATCGATCGAACCTCCTGACCCCTTATCAGACTCTCTGGGCCAAAGGATGCATTCAAACAGATCCCTCAGAAACAGCCCGCTGTCGCCGCCAGACTCTTGAACTGGCTCTCCAATACCTCGTCAGTGGCGACTACGATAGCAAGCTCTACGAGACCGTGCGCGCTTCCTACAGCAAGGCATGGGCTAGCCAGCTGCCGAACGGCCTTGATATCTTCAGCCCCAACATCCCAAATTTTAATCCGCTGCTGAAACCCGCTGGCGCGAAAGATCCTATTTTTCTCGAAGATCTTGGCCTTGAAGTGAACCATCAACTTGAAGCCCTAGCAGAGGATGCCGACATTCCGGCGAACGTCGATCCCCTGAAGAACCGCACCAAACCCGCCTGGCAGGAATGGAGACTCGCAAAGTCTGATGCGGCGCGACTCATCTTCGCAATCGTGGAGAATGTGACCAGCGCGGATATCTCTCTTCTGCAAAAAGAATTTAAGGACCCGAACCGAATCACTGAAGTTCTGGACCTGTTTGAAGTTCAATCTATGTCGATGTTAAAAAATGACAGCTTTGATCGCTGCGAGTGGATTCCTGATCTCCTGCAGCTGGCAGGAGCCAGCACCCTTGCTCGCTGTCTCCCCATCTCCAATCCCAGCTGGCCGCTAGCACAGGCAACTGGAGTGCATGCGGTAATCACGAACACGGATCTCAAACTCTTCTTCACCTACTGCGGAGCCTGTCACCAATCCGGTCCTCGCAATTTCCTTGCCGGAGCTACGGAAGAAGCAGTCAAACTTGGACTTTCCAAGAATGCCGCCGAACACCTGCAACGCCTCAACTGGGAAGCGCCCATCGCCGGCCGTTCCTCGATGCCGCCGAACAACACGGCCCAGCATGCACTCCTCCTGCAAGCCCCGGCCGATAG
>SEDW01001020.1 GCA_004193325.1 Pseudomonadota bacterium
ATCTAAGGTCCGATAACGGCTGGACGACGAGCGTGAGTGCTTATCACAATCGCATCAAGGATTTGATTGAAAATATTCTCGTGGAGCAGGACGCTTCCGGGATACAGCATTATTCCTATGAGAATATTTCTGCTGCGGAAACAGTCGGCGGGGATCTGACATTCTTTACTGAAATGAGCAAAGAATGGTCGCTCAATCTCGGCTACGGCTACCTGCAGGCTCGCGATTTGAGCACTCAGACGGCGCTGGCCGGACGATCGAAGCACACGGCTTCCTATCAGCTGCGATACACCCACAACGAATACACAGTGTCTCAGCAGCTAAAGTGGCAAAGCTCGAGGGAGCTGAATGAAAAATCCGACCTCGGCAACGACAGAGCTCTCGTGACCGGAGACTTGAGTTTAAGTTATCGCCAGAATCAATCCTGGCTTTACTCGATAGCAGTGGAAAACTTATTCGGCAGCGCTGGCGATTCCTACTGGAGACTCCCGCCACGAAGCCTTGGTTTTGCCTTAACATGGTCTCCAAAAACTTAAAGGAATGCACACATGAAAAGTCTGATCTCTCTTAGTCCTGTCCTTTTGCTTTCTCTTGCTCTTACGCTCAATGCTTGCGGAAAAAGCTCTTCATCTGACGACAATACCCCAGCAGTCTCGGCTGATTCCGGATCGGCTGTTCCTCCTGCAAGCGCTCCAATCATTCCCGTTGTCGATGGAGTCACCGGAAGCTCCGGCAGTTCTGGTCAGCCTTCAGGTTGATGCTACGGATAAAGTAAACTTTGTTTACCTCGATCTCGACAGCGGAAAGATTGTCGCTGAAGCAGATGCAAGCTGGGATCTCGCTTTCAAACGTACTGTGATCAAACAAAACAGCAACGTCAAGACTGCCATCAGTACCGACAGCACTTTTGATGCGATTCTCACAGCTCCAGCCGAAGCAACCCTTGCCGCTGATGCACCGGTTGCCGGTGGCCTTGAAACTGCCGGTCTCGTCTTTCACGAAGGCCTAAGCTGGTACACCTATGACATCAACGTTCATGTCATCTATTCAAACAACTTTGTCTATTTCGTCAAGTCGAACTCCGGAGCTGAATACAAGCTCAGCATCAAAGATTACTACGATGCCGATCGTCTTCCAGCCTTTATCCAGGTTCAATACATTAAAGTAGCTGCTGCACAAAGCACTGCTGCTGTTACGGAGTAACTCATGCGTTCATTCGTCAGTCTCGCATTCCTCGCTTTTGCTCTGGCACCGGTGGCCCTGTCGGCCCCTGCCCGTATTATTTCGGTAGGCGGCGGCAACACCGAACTTGTCTGTGCGCTTGGCGCTTGTGACAAGCTAGTTGCTGTCGACACTTCCAGTGTTTACCCAGAGACTCTGAAACCCCTACAGACGATTCGCTACAGTCGCACCCTGTCGACCGAAGCAATCCTTGCGCAAAAGCCAGACCTCATCATCGTCGATGAGGATGCAGGTCCTCCAAACGTGATCGAAAAGTTGGAATCGATGAAGATTCCAATGGTTAAGGTCACAGCTGGCGCGACTGTTGACGACACGAAAAAACGCATCAAAGATATCGCAGCAGCCTTGGGCGAAGTCAAAAAAGGCGAAAAACTCTCAGCTGATTTTGATGCAAGCCTTGAGCGACTCACTAAATTTCAAAAAGACGTTAATAAAAAGCGCGTGATGTTTATCTACGCCCGCGGCGGCAAACATCTGATGGTTGCCGGCGAAAATACCGCGACCTCCACCCTCATCAAGTTGATGGGCGGTATTAATGCGATTCAGGGTATCGAGGGTTTCAAGCCATTGACTGCGGAAGCAGTTGCGGCCGCTAAACCGGACATTATCCTCATGACCAAAAGCGGTGCGGAGAGCCTCGGCGGTACGGATGCCATCTTTAACCTTCCTGGTATGAAGATCACACCTGCGGCGGCCAAGAAAAACATTCTTCTCGATGACGATCTTCGCCTCCTGACGATCGGGCCGAGAACTGCCGAAGTGATTGAAGCGATGCATGCGCGCCTCGAAGCG
>SEDW01000159.1 GCA_004193325.1 Pseudomonadota bacterium
TGTGAAAATGCTTTTCATCTATCTTCCTTTCGATTAACGACCGCTAAACTCGCGAACCTGTTTAATAACAAATTCTCCGTTTTGCAGATACTTCATTTCGAGGTCGAGGGCTTTAGGTTTTTCGTTGTCGAAGAAGACGTCGTCGCAATTCTGACGGTAGTAACCAGGTTTTGCGCGGCAGTAAGCAAGTTCAACCTTACGGGTCAACGAATACATGTAGAGCGTTGTCTCGTTGTCGAGAACCGAGGTCTTCATCACGTCTTCGTTAGGCAAAGGCTTTGCATAGCGGAGAGTCGAGAGAGTTGCTTTTTCGTTCGTTCCACCGACAGCCGCGATGGTGAGTTCGCTCCATGTTCCTGGGGAAGGATTGGTAACCGTGTTGTTGTTCTTTTGGATCGAGAGCGAATAGCCAAGGATGTCTGGACTGTTGATCACGCGGGTGACAACGACCGAGTTCGCCGCAACTGGAGATTCGGTGTCGTAGCTTGGCAGAACCGAAAGACCCATCGCTACTGTTGCATGATCGATGCGGGCAAAGCTTCGTTCGTCGATTGCGCGTTTGTTCCACATCGAAGCGTAGACACCTTTAATTGCGCAGGACACTGTCTTGGGTTTGACTTTGAATTTTGAGAGTTCGCCTGGCTCAACTTCGTCGTCGAGGACAAGTTTACAGCTATGTTCGGCGTTGTCTTTGGTCTCGGTTTTGGACGAGTAGCTGTCGTGAAGACCTGCGCCGTCGAAGTTTTCAATGTCTTCCGCGTTCGCGCTCGAACGGATTTTCCACTTCACGATGCTCGGATCAACCTTCTTCATCATGCCAAGGATCTTGGTAAGATTCTCCGCTGGCACTTCGGCATTGAGAATCATTTCGCGGATCTCAAGGGCGAGTGCGCTCCTGTCTTTGGCTGAGAGAAGACCTGATTTTTCTTGAACGATAAAGCTGTCGAGCTTGGCTTTCACAGCGGCATTCGCCGGAAGATTCAAAAGATCCTGGTAGAATTGAAGCGGCACACCGAAACCGTTTGGAACCGGATCATAACTGAGGACTTTAGCGTCAGGAACGTTTTTGTCTTTGAATACTTCTTTCAAAAAGCCAAGGTTCGCCGCTTTCGATCCGTAGAGGCTGCCGAGGGTCAAACATTTTGAAGCACGGTTTGCGCACATTTCATCGTAAGACAAAAGGTCTTTGGTTGCCGACCATTTGATGCCTATCCAGGGCTTGTTCAGGCGGTTCTTAGCCTTGTTCACGATGACTTCGTCGGTTGTGGCTTCGATAGCCCAGCCTGATTTTGTTACGGTGAAATGAACAGGCTTATCGATCCAAGGGGCCAGGTTCGCATTTTCGAGGCCGGCATCGCGAAGGATCATGTTTGGAGTGTTGCGTTCTTTGGACTTTAAGTTGATATGTGAGTTGGTGTCCTGAAACGATTTCGTGATGACGCCGGCAACGACGGTGAGGTCGAGTGGGAGTTCGTCGAAGATCACGATATCAGTTGGATTCAGTTCTTCCTGATCTTTCGGGAAGAGGCGGAGGTAGCCCCAGGCTTCACCAGGATGCATAGGAATAAAGCTGCTGGCGCCGAGAATGTCGTCGAGAGTAAGAACGTCGACCGACAAGGCTGCCAGCTGCTCTTTGACTTCTGCCACAGATTGCTGATTGCCAGTAGGGACAAAGACGATTTTAGCGGAAGAGATGGAAAGAGCTTTCTTGACAATTTTGACGATCGATAGAATATTTTCCTCTTTCGCAGCGTCCTGAGGATAGAGCTGAACCGCGTAGATTTCGCCTTTGCCTTCAATCGTGTAACGGCTCAATGTGCCGGCGCCGAAAGATTTCGCCTGAGTGAAATAGGTCTGGCTGTTGAAAGCGTCAATGTCGTTGCGAATGTTGAATTTCTCGCGAGCGAAATCGAAGTGGTATTGAGAACAGTCTTTGCCCTGCGCGATTTTGCAGCGGCCTGAAAAGTTCGAGTTGATAAAGTTGATAGTCGATGCCGCTTCGCCCGCGCGGAAGTCGATCAGGAATTTAACCGAACGACCATTCTGAACGAGGCCACCAGATTCTTTGGAAAAGCTCTCAAAGAGATCCTTGCTTGTCATCAATGGGCTTGAGAGGTCGCTCGTGCCAGCTGCGAGGCGAGTGCGCACCGCGCTTAGGTCACTGCCCTGGGATACATTGCGGTTTTCGGAACCACAGGCAGCGAGGAGTATGAGAGAGAGTGTCAGCAGGTATTTCATGTTTGGTCCTCGTAATCGCGGGAGAGATCAATTTCCAAGGCCTAGCTATCTGAAAGTCCGAGCCGAATCAAGTGGACGCATAGGGGAAAGATTTTCAGGATGAACAGAGCCTCTAATTCCCACGATTGATCTGTTTGAATCTTTTGCCTTCCACCCGGGAATGATTAGGTTAAATCCCGCAAGAACACTGGCTGGAAAGCCATGTGTTTGATCACAGTGAGCAAAAGCATATTCTGTTGGACGGTCAGTCAAAGAAATCGGGAAAATGGTCTCCATCTCATCGACCAGATTGAGCGTCAGGCCACATGAAAGCGATGTCATAGGATTTATTCCAGAGACAAATCACAAGCTTAGGCATAGACCTCGAGAACGGCTCATTAAAGCTAAGGTTTTTGCCCTAAACGTCGATGAATCTAAGGTGACCCACACGTTTTCGATGTTATGATTCCGTAGGGGAAGGAGGGGCCATGAGTGACGAATCGACGAGTAGTCTTCAGCTGACCTTCAACTCGCGGTTGAAACGCGCGAGACTCGAATTTCGGGTCGATGAATGTTTCAAATCGAGAAAGCCGCCGAGAGAATTGATCAACCGTTTGGAAGAACGCTTGAAAGAGGAGCGTAGCGAAGGTTTTATTGAAACTTTTCTCATCTTTCATAAGCGCCTCGATGAATTCTGGGCCCACATTCGAAGTCTCGAGGGCGAGATCGATGGTGACAAGACTGTAAAATTCACTCTTGCCCAAGGCGGACGAATCTATTCCGAGATTAAAATAGAGACTTTCAAAAATCTCGGTATTGCCAATTTAAGTTGTAAAATTCCTCCCAAAAAAATGTCCAGCATCTCCTTCAATGCTTTTCTCTTCAATGTCATGCTTCAGCTCGATCAAGAGGATATGCCGATCTCAGTAGATCGTGGGCAGATGCGCTTTCTCTATCTCATGCTCAAAAACGGTCAAGCGCTCGATGCTGTGAAGATCGTTTCTCAGCCGAAGGCGGATGAAGTGTCGAGTGCCGGCTATATGGTGCGGATCAATCCTCAGCTTCACTACGCGACCCTTCACGTCTACGACTCTCGCTGGCTCGCCGATGAGCTGAGCTGCAAAAAGCTTCTGAAAGAGGCGCGGGTCGCCCTTAAAAAGGTCAACGTCAAAGACATTAAAATGAATTTTCTTGAAGGCCACAGCATCGAGAAGATCTCCTCTCTTTTAACGAAGACCCAGGCTTTCGGCTTTAGCATGCCCTATGATCTCCTTATTGCCTACGATGAACAGTATCGCCTTAACGCCAACCTCCTGGCCAACGACAAGGCCGTGTCGGAACTCGATCTGCAAAACCTCTCCGCTCCCAAAGCCAAACATCGCCGCCTGAGATCGGATTACATTCAGTTCGAACTCGATCCCACTGCGATGAAGGCGACCGTTATCGCTGTCGATGAAAAAATTGATAAGGTTCGCAGCCTCATCGATGACAAATGGCTGATCGCCGAGCTCGCAAAAGCCGGGATCAACTATGGATTTGAAACGACGCTACCCGATTTTGTCGAAGCTTTAAAGCGTGGCGATACGATCGTCGGGTCTCTGATCGCCAAAGGCAAAGCTGCTGAGCCGGGCGAAAGTCTGGCCTTTATTCCCCTGGTGAATGTAGAAGAGGATTCCGGCGAAACGGTCGACCTTCGCGAGCGGCAGAACAATAAAGTGGTGCATACCGATGACCTCGTCGGCGAAGTGCGTTACACCGATGGCGAAGCGGGAATGACGGTTGAAGGCAAATTTTTCTTCGCCCGCGGATCGGCGATCGCGCTCGGCATTCAAACCGGTGACGGCATTGTCGTCAAACACGACTGCCAGTTCTTTGCCACGCGTGACGGTCTCCTGAGCATCGAAAACAATATCATCAGCTGTAAGACGGTTTACGTTCATAAGGGTTCGATCAACCTTGCCAGCGGAAATCTCAAGTTTGAAGGCTCGGTCGTCGTTGAAGGCGATATCGAATCGGGTGCAAGTGTTGAGATCGTGGGATCACTCGTGGTCAAGGGCAGTATCGATAGCGCAAAGGTCCGCTGTACGGGAGACGTCGAGGTCAAAGGCGGCGTGAATACGGGCAAACGCGGCTACCTTCATGTCGGGGGCAATGCGAGCGTCGGATTCATTGAGAACAGTATCGTCCAGGTCAAGCAAAGCCTGTCTGTCCAGCGCCTCATCACGCATAGCTGGATTGTTTGCGGCGGAGCCATTCAGGTTCGTGATGAATCAAAGGGTATGATCCTCGGCGGACTGCTCTGCAGCTGGCAGGCTATTGTCTGTGCAAAATTTGGTAGCGACAAAGGTCATACCACTCAGTGCCGGATCGGTAGCAATTACCAAGATGAACTCAGGCTTCAGCGACTGGCTCAGAGAATCAAACGCTTTCAGGAAGCTTCGGATGAAAACCAAAGTTCGATAGAACTTCTTGAAAAGCCAGGCCGACGCCTCAGCGAAGATCAAATCAAGCATCACGACTACATTCGAAAGAATGCCGGGCGCTACGAACGTATTATTTTGAAACTGAAAGAAAGCAAGACGGCTCTTGACCAGGCGATGGTCTACAATCAAGACGCGACTCTTATCGTCACAGACATCATCGATAAAAATTCGATGGTGTTCATGAGCGGCAAAAAAATTACGATCCCAACCAATCTCAAAGGTGTTCTCCTGTCCCTCGCCGTGCCGAAGGGAATCCTCGATCTCTCGGAGATTGACAGTTTTCAAAGGAGCCACCCCAATGCCATCGTCGGACTCCGCTGAGTCTCGAGCGCTGCATTTTTGAACAGATCCGCAATCTCCGACCATCAGTCCCTTCAGATCCTGAATTATTCTTCCCATTGAGTAAATTAATCTGGCGCGTTTTTTGCTTAGATGCTTCTTAGTATCAAGAGCAAAGGAGCCCTGTATGCAATGGCGTGGACGCAGAGAAAGCAGCAACGTTGAAGACCGACGTGGAATGAAGACGGCCGGAGCCATAGGTGGCGGCACAATTATCATCGCGATTATTTATGCCCTTTTGGGCGGTGACCCGAATGTTATTCTCAACAGTGGAGGCCAGCAGCAACAGGTCACCTCTGACGAACAGTACCCAGCTCAAAAGGATGAAGCGTCTCAGTTCGTTCGGGTTGTGCTTGCTGATACCGAAGACGTCTGGTCGAAAGTCTTTGCCGAACAGGGAAGAAGTTACACAAATCCCAAACTGGTCCTCTTTTCGGATCGTGTTCAATCCGCCTGCGGCGTCGCAGGAAGCTCGGTAGGGCCCTTTTATTGTCCTGCGGATCAGAAGGTCTACCTTGACCTCGGTTTCTTCTCTGAGATGGCAACCAGCCTTGGCGCGAGCGGTGACTTTGCTCAGGCTTACGTGATCGCTCACGAGGTGGGCCACCATGTGCAAAATCAATTTGGGATTTCGGAAGCACTTCAGGCCAAACGCTCGAGCTTGAGCGAAACCGAATTCAACAAAGAATCCGTGCAAGTCGAACTGCAGGCCGATTGTCTGGCCGGCATCTGGGCCAAAGACACGAACGATATGAAAAAGATTTTGGATGAAGGCGATGTTGAAGAAGCGATGAACGCCGCCTCGTCGGTCGGCGACGACAAGTTGCAAAAGGCGAGTCGCGGCTATGTCGTGCCCGATTCCTTCACGCACGGTTCATCCGCCCAACGCATGGCAGCGTTTAACCAGGGCTTCACGTCCGGTTCGATTTCTGCCTGTAATCTTGGTGGCGGACAAGCGCGCAACGCGACCCGTTAACTCGAAATCGGGATGAGAATTGATCTCATCCCGATCTCTCGGTCCAAAAGTCTGGGGTCTTGCAACAAGCGCTGATTTCGCAAAATTGCCCTATCCCCATGGAAGTCCTTAGTATTAAGCATTTTTTGCTACCTGCCAGTATTGCTTCGACACTATTCCACTGTATCTCCCGGGCAATGAAACTTAAGGTGGGGCCAATGCCTTTAGACCTTGAGGATCCAGCCATGACGACTTTTAAAGCCTTAGCCTACATTCAAAACATCAGGTCCATCGACGCCGAACATAGCCTCCCGCAAGCCGATTCTATTGGCTGGATCATGAAGGCCATGCAGAGGCATTCCGAAGCCGAAGGCAAAGATAAAGTTGATGGAACGGGCGAAAAGGTCTCGAGAGCACTCAACCTCTATGAAAAACTCCTAAGTAATGGCAGCATTGGAAGACGGGCATCGGTCCTTCCCGATTATTCCCATCAGGACTGGGAGCGCATGTCGCTCTTCAAAGCTTCAGAGCGTTCCGACGGTTCCGTGTCTCACTGGGCCTCACCTCCCCTTCAAGACCGTATGAAAATTTATGTGGAAGCTGCGCGTAAGATGGCAGCTGATGCTTTTTCCAGCGATGAAAAAGCCCCCTCCTACATCGTCGATATTTCCTGCACAGGTTATCGCGCACCCACACCGGTTCAGGAGCTCTTGCTCGACAAAGGTTGGGAGCAAAAAACCCGTCTGTTAAAGATCGGGCATATGGGCTGCTATGCGTCGGTACCGGGAGTGCATCTCGCCGTGCAGATGGCGCAGTCCATTCCTGAGGACGCTCAGGTTTCGGTTCTTAGCACCGAACTCTGTACGCTCCATCTCAATCCGCTGGCGCAAGATCCCGATCAGATCGTTAGCAATATTCTTTTTGCGGACGGTTGTGCAAGGATCGACGTGGGAACGGCCAAGAAGAAAAGCAGTCTGGCTTTTATCGATCATTACGAAGCTATTGTGC
>SEDW01001022.1 GCA_004193325.1 Pseudomonadota bacterium
GTATAACTGAGCTCCTTGGCGCCATCGTAGAGTTTGACGTTCTTCGCACCCTGAACGATCGCCACCTGGTAGCTGAGTTGAGGTCCTGTGCGGTAGTTGTAGTTGAGTTCGATGGCGAGGCCATCGAGTGGGGCCGGATTTAAAACGACCTGATTCGCAGCTGCATCATAAGTCATGCCGCTTGCAGCTTTGCCATCGACGAGGACTTTGAGTGAGCCCGCGATCGGTGTTTTTTCAAGCTGAAAAGCATTTTTCAAAGCTGCTGCCACTCGGTAATCGACGGCGATCTTGGCGAGCGAAACGGGTTGAGTTTTGAAAGTGATCTCGTTGCCGCTCACGGTGTAGGCGCTGGCAGCGAGGACTGTGCTGCCGACTTTCACAGAGATTGTGTCGGCCGCAGGAGTGTTTTTGAGCGTGACTTTATTGAAGAGAGGCACAGCTCCGACATTGTATTCTACGGTGAGCACTTTGCCGTTTGCCGGTTCTTTACCAACGTTGAAGGTGATGGTTTTGCCAGAGAATTTGTAGTTGGCGGCAGGGATCAAGCTGCCTTCGACTGAGAGTTTCAGACTGCCGCTATCTGGAGCGGAGGAGAGTTCAAACTGGTTTTTGAGAAGAAGAGCAATGTTGCTCGAGATCGCATTGAGGGTGTTGCTGTAGTCAGCATCACAGATGTTACCAAAGATTTTGGAAAGAGTTGTGCCTGACTTCTGAGCTGCGTAGTTCAAAAGGTCTTCGTAGTGGTAGCCGATATGTTCCGCGGTCTTACAGACGTTAGTCGTTGGGCCGAAAATCCCATAGAAACCTGCAGTTTTGCCGATTTCACGAGCCATTGTTTTTTCGACATAATCGGTGAGGTAGGTAATCGTTTTACCTGGAGAGTTAGGGCAGTCGGCGCCTTTCAAACTGCAGTTGTCTTCATCGGAGACGATGAGGACAGCCACGGAAGAATCGGCACGAACCCAAGGGTTCTCTGAACACTTCAGACCGTTGACGGCCTGACGAATACCTTCCTCATTACCAGCCCCTTTCAAACCGGCTTGAACAGCTTTGGCAAATTTTGCTTCGGCGTCAGCGTCGGTTGATTTTACGAGAGTGAGAATACATTTATCGTTGGCTTGAACGGTGGTGGTCACGATACCGATTTGCCAGTTTGTGTCTTTCAATGATGTAAGGAGCGAATTCATTTTGCCGGCAAGGTTCGTTTGTTCTTCTTTCATTGATCCCGAGTCATCGATAACGACAAGGATGTCGACCAGACCCTTTTTACCCTTTTGTTCAAAGGTTTCTTTCATCACGCTACCGGGCGTGCCCTGGGTAAAGGAATCCGTTACCGCCGAGCGGGTGATCTGATTATGTTTTTCACTCTTGGCTGTATTGATATCGACGAGCTTGAAGTCGCTGCTGCCCGATTTCAGATCGAGCGAGAACTGAAAAGTTTCTTTGCTTTGAATTGAGGCCTTGAA
>SEDW01001023.1 GCA_004193325.1 Pseudomonadota bacterium
ACCACGGTCAGCGTGGGCTTCAACGCCTCCACCAACTCCATGACTGATAGCAAAGTCTACTACGATGTCGACGATCACGGTCGCGATGTGCAGGCTTACACCTTCTCAAAATCTATCGATGTAAACCGCCCTTACCTCGATATGAACAATGCGTTTGCCAAACTACGCAAACTCAAACCCGATACGCTCTACTACTTCGTGATCCAAGATGGGTCAGGCGTCTCACCAACCTTCAGCTTTAAGACTCTTCCCGATAATCCTGAGGTTCCGCTCTCCATCATCACTGGCGGAGACTCGCGAGACAACCGCACCCCTCGCAAGAACGCGAACCTACTCGTCAGCAAGCTAAGGCCGCACCTCGTCTTCTTCGGCGGTGACATGACAAGCTCTGGCAGCGCAGGGCAATGGAAGGAATGGTTCGAAGACTGGCAGGCAACAATCGGTGCTGATGGACGCATGACCGCTGTGATTCCAGCCCGTGGGAATCATGAGAGCGAAAACTCAGTTCTTGAATACCTCTTCAACACTCCCCCAGGCGTCTACTATGCTGTGAACCTTGGCGGCAATCTCATCCGCGCCTACACTCTCAATTCCGAATCTTCGATCAGCGGAACCCAATCCGATTGGCTTGCGAACGATCTCCAAAAGAATCGCAACGAGATCTGGCGAATGGCCCAGTACCACCGCCCCATGCGTCCACACGTTGCCGGCAAAGAAGTCGCCAGTGATCTCTACGACGCCTGGGCCGAACTCTTCTCCACCTATCGCATGGACCTCGCGATCGAATCCGATTCTCACGTGGTGAAATCAACCTGGCCCATCAAAAAGAGCAAAGGGGCCAACGCTAAGGAAGGTTTCGAACGGGACGACAAAGCTGGAACCGTTTTTCTGGGCGAAGGCTGCTGGGGAGCTCCCCTAAGAACACCCAATGCGAACAAGAGCTGGACTCGGGACAGCGGCTCTTTCAATCACTTCAACTGGCTGAGAGTGGATAAAGAGAAGATGGAAATCCGCACGGTGAAAGTCGACAACGCGCAAACCGTTGGCCAAGTGGATCCAAGCGATCGCTTCAAGGCTCCCGCAGGGCTCGACATCTGGTCTCCCGCGAATGGTGCAGTGATCACTATCAAACGCAATCCTTGAGGACTAGCCATGAATCGCAAAAACTTTATGCTCGTCCTCCGCTGGAGCTGTTTTTTCCTCTTCATGGGCAGAGCCTGGCAACACCTCGCTTGGGATGCCCCATACCGCGTGGTCTTCTGGGACGAGGCTCTCATGAAACCCATCGTCGAAGGCTGGTTCCAAACCTCTTGGGACAGCTACGCGACCTCTCCAACAGTCGATGCCAATCTCACTCTCCTCGTGCGCATCATTGGAATTCTTTATGTCCTCTGCGGAATGGTTTCGATCTCGTCAGACAAATTGCTCAAAACCTTTCGCCCCCTGCTACTCGTCGGAGCTTTCTC
>SEDW01001024.1 GCA_004193325.1 Pseudomonadota bacterium
GTCGTGCATTTGCTCTTCCTCGTCGGCTTTAAGAATAAAGTCGGCGTCCTTATCGAGTGGATCTGGGGCTACTGCTTCTCCAAACGCGGAGCTCGTCTGATCACTCAGAAGGAATGGCGTTTTGGCAAAGACGAACTGAAGCAAGTGGCAGTGACTGCGCCCGGGATTTTAGCTCATACGAAAGTTTGATTTTTAGGAAATCCAAGCTCCCAGCTCAGAAGCTGGGAGCTTTTTTTATGATTATTACCGAATTATTACCTAGAGAAAAGGCCAGAACATATACCTTCAATGCTCTGATGAGACAGGTCTTTTAATTTTTCCTCAACGTTTTCTCACACTTTATTGTAAGAGCCCCGATAAGCTAGTCAGTATAACTAAGGGACTGGCATGATACCTTCGCTCAGCGATAAGCGTTTTCGATACAGAGCAGATCATTTCGGGGAAATCGTCCTCGTCCTGATCGTGGTTCAGATGCTTACGGCTTGCAGTGCTGCGGCGCCGACTGTTGTTGAGAGGAAGAAATCCTCGGGCGCAGACGGTGAAATGAGCAATCGAACAGACGACCAGAATTCGGAAACACCGTATGGAAGTTCTGCCGGAAGTGGAACATCAGATGGCGTCGTCATAGGGACAACAACATCTCAGTCTGGAACAAAGGAAAACGAATCCGCCACAATCCCAGGAACCGTGACTGGATCGCCCGGTGCAGAAAAAGAAGCGGAACCCGGACAAATTCTCAGAAACGGCGTGTATCTCATTAAAAGTCAGTACTCCAAAAAATGCATCCGGGTACCAGAATCAAAACGGGAAGATTTTGTGAAACTCGTGCAAAGCGATTGCGACAGCGATGTGCCTGCCGATGTTAAATGGCGAATTGATTATGTCGAGCACAAATACTATCGATTTACGAATCTTGCGAACGGCAAATCCATTCAGATTATGAATCAGTCTCCCGAGAGTGAAGCTTTGATAGAGCAGTCCAGTTACCTTGCAGAAGCCTATCAGATGTGGGATCTTGCCAAAAACACGGACAATACGTTTTCAATCAAGCCCCGGGACGTTGCGACGCTTTGTTTGGATGTTGCCTACGGTAGTCTTACGAACAACACTCCTTTGCAACTCTGGAAAGATTGTGGTGGCGTAGGTCAGAAGTGGCTCATAACTCCCATATACTGATCGACTCCAGATCTTAAATCAAAGGCATCGCAATCCATGCGATGCCTTTTTAATTTCCGAGAGATCTGCTAGGCTCGTTCCCATCTGCCGATTCCGTACTTCGAGGAAAATTCATGTCAAAAAACATTAAAGATATAGCCCCACCTCCAGAATCATGGAGAGTCGCGCGAAAGATCGTGAGTGTCGCCTCGGCACCGGTCGAGAAATTTTTGGCGGTCGAAGCTTCGAGTGGCATTCTTTTACTCATTGTTGCAGCAGTTGCTCTGATATGGGTCAATTCTCCCTGGTC
>SEDW01000160.1 GCA_004193325.1 Pseudomonadota bacterium
GAAAGGGCCGATTTAGCTCTCAGCATCCGCTCGAAATCGACCGAATGACTAGCAATTATAGGAGACTATGTGAAAGTCAGACCCTCTCTAGCCGAACTCTCAAGACGCGCGGCACTCGACGCGTATCAGATCTTTCACTCAAGCGATGAAGAATCGTTTGAGGAGATCGTGCGTTCGGCGGCTGATTTTTGCAAGACCAGCATCGCTTCCGTTAATTTCTGCAATGGTGAAGTTGTTTGGTCCAAGGCTCGTGCCGGCACCGAACTTCTCGAAGTCGAGATGAAAGACAGCTTCTGCCAACGCGTGGTTCTCAGCGGCCAAAGCCTGAGCGTTGGGGACGTGACAGTTGATCCCGAATTCTCGCGCAACATCTTTGTCCTCGGCGAGCCTCACGTCCGTTCTTATCTCGGCGTTCCCCTAAAATCTCCCGACGGTTACGTCCTGGGCACCCTCTGCATTTTTGATACAAAAAAACGCATCTTCGGCCAGAAGCATCTTCAGCACCTGGAATTTTTGAGTCGCCAGATTATGAGCCTGATGGAGTTGAGGAAAAACCGCTCAGCACTCCTCGCGGCCCAGAAAGAATTGACCTCGCAACAGCAAATTCTGAATGAGAGCAAAAAGCAGCAGAGGGAGTTTTTGTCAAATCTCAGTCACGAACTGAGAACGCCTTTAAATTCAATCCTGGGCTTGAGCGAAATCCTCGCGAGCGAAGTCATCGATCCTTCTAAAAAAGATCTCGTGGAAAATTTGAGCAAGAGTAGCCAGAACCTGATCGAAACTCTGACTACACTCCTCGAACATTCAAAAATCGAAGCGGGTCAAATCAAACTCAACATACAGCCCTTTGATCTCAGAACCTTTGCCGAAGGCACTCTCGCCCCTTTTAAAACGCTGGCAAAGAATCAAGGCCTGGACTTCGATGTAAAAATTGATCTGGCTTCCGAAATTCTTTGTCATAGCGATCCCGTCCGGATCAGGCAGGTCTTGAACAACCTTGTGAGCAACGCCCTTAAGTTTACCGCCAAAGGCAAGATCACTATCGAGATTGAATGCAATAGGAGGGAGAAGGATAGCACCACCCTCTCCCAAGCGGACCATGAGGAAGGCCTTTTAAGCTTTCGCATCAGTGACAGTGGCCTCGGCATCCGGAGCGAGGATCAAAGACAAATCTTCGAGCCCTACCGTCAGTTCTCCCGAGATACGATTCATGGCGGATCCGGTCTTGGCCTCAGCATTTGCAAAAAAATCGTGGAAAGCATGGATGGGCAGATCGGCTTTAAGAGTAAGCTGAACCAGGGCTCAAATTTTTGGTTTATGCTGCCTATGAACGTCTCAGTTGGACATCAACTCAAAACATCCCCTGTTCATGCTGCGCATTCCGCAGCGGCCAACCGACTCTTCTCAGGCACAGTTCTCCTGCTCGAAGATAATTCCTTGAGCTCGGCCGTCACCTCGAGCTTTCTTGAAAAGGCTGGACTCGACGTTCGTTCGGCCAGCAACCTGCAGGAAAGCCAGTATCTGCTTGAGAGTCTGGAGTTTGACCTCGTACTCATGGATCTTCATCTCGGCTCTTTGCTGCCGACGACTCTGATTCGAGAAGTGAGGGAGAAGACTTCGGCCCCCATTATTACGATTAGTGGTAGCGAGATGAGTCGGGACAGATATCTTGAGTATGGAATCGACGATGCGATTCAAAAACCCTTCAGCAAAGAAGCGTTACTCGACAAAGTCGAGGCCTGGCTCCTGAGTGAAAAGGAAGGCAATCATCTGATCAAGGACTGGGAAGAGAGCCTCAGTAAACTCGAAGAGCAATGCGGCGCCGACTTTCTCAACCAGACGATCCATAACTTTGTCACAAGGCATCCTGCCGACGTGCAGAAACTCTTGCGCTATGAAGCCGATGCAGCCTGGGATAAGCTGGAGCTGACAGCGCACTCGATGAAGTCAACTCTCGCAACTCTCGGTCTGATGCATCTCGCCCGCCTCGCTGGCGAAGTGGAAGAGCTATCCGGCGGGAGGGATTACCATCTGATTTCGCCGATTCTTGAACAGTTTCGCATCGATTCAAGAAAGTGTTATCAGAGACTGATTGCTTATGTGAAACATCAATTTTTATCCAGTGAGAAAGCCTCATGAATGCAATCATAACGTTGATGATCACTGTGCTGCTCGTTGGCTGTAACGCCTATCGAGCCACACCCGAATCAGAAATTCTCTACACGAAAAAAGATCTGACCAAGCGCGGCTTCGTCCTGGCTCCCATCGTCGATTTGAGCAAGGGCAACACGACCTCAGTCGGTGACCTCAATGCCTTTGACACAATTCTTTCGAATACATTGTCCGACACCTGGAAGAAGACTCACCTGCAAACTGTCGGCGAAACCACCAAATCCCTCGATGGTGAGCTGGTTGAAGAATGGCGAGTCTCCGTTGCTAAAGAAGAGGCCGGCGTGCCCTCGCCCTCGTCCTTGACCATTCTCAAAAAACTGACTCAGCTCGGCATCTCCTATCCCTCACAGGTTCTTCTGCCCGCTATCCTTCAAAATACTGTGAGCTGCGGCCACAAGGAAGCGCTCTCGACCTATCTAAGCCCGGATCCGCATGGACCCAAGGCCTACTGTCAACGGGTCATGAAAATGCGCTTTAGAATAATGGATAATGCAAGCAGTGCACTTGTGTGGAATGGTATCGTTTATGCCACGCAGGAAAGCACAGCGAAGAATAAGGATGATGAGGAGACCCCACTCGATCCTCCTAGCACGCAGGCTTTGATTCGCGAGTGTTTTATCAACTTTTCAAAACAGTTCGATGGTAACTGACCGCACGTCGTCAGTAGTAGCGATAAAATCCTAAGCTGAATTCTTTAGAGTCCGAGTTGCGTTTGCCTTCCAGATAAATTTCCCATCGATCATCGAGAGACCAGCGATAGGCGTGAGACCATTGCCCAAGCCAGGGACGGCTGTCATCGCTATAACAGCGTTCAAGAGAGAGCATGGTCAGCTGCACCAATCTCTTCCCAAAGCTGTAGCGACCGCCCAAAGTCCCGCCAGGGCAAATCCAAAGATCACCCCGCTCCACTTTTAAACGCGTGTCGAAAAATGCAAAAAGAAAATGATCGCGGTCATCGCCGGAGAATGCCTGACCGAGCGAAGCGAGCAACTGCAGTCTTTTCGATTCCGTATTCTCGTAATCGAGCCCCATTTGCCAGGACCAGGGAAACCGCCCGGAGCGACTGGGATTCAAAGAGAGGATTCGAAACAGTTCTGCTGACCGCACGCGGACTTTGCCGCCCTCCTCGAGCGCGATGCGAGTCTTGCCTAACTCAATACTGAGTTCGGGCGGATAACCGATTGCCGGCGAGAGGAGATCGTGTGGGCCCGGTCGATATTCAAAGATTCCCTCGTTAGCATCTTCATAGCGGCCCATACCGAGTCCCCAGCGCTGCCCCTTGTGCCCGAGATGAGGCGCTTCATCCTTCGGTGTGGGAAAGGTCGTCATCGGTTCGCCTTTGAGCGGCGCTCGCGCGTTCAGAGCCTTTTCGTAGATGCGCTCGTAGCGAACAGGTTTTTTGGAGCCGTAAAGGCTTTCATCAAATTCGATGAAGGCCAGGGTCGCATCGAGTACTAAAGCTTTTCTCTCGTCACTTAGCGCCTGAAAGCTCTTTATCGATTCATCCTGGCGTTGGATCAGCTCATGGACGATGAGCTTTTCTCCTGCACTGAGCTGCTCATATTGAGCGAGGTAACGACTGCGGGTCGAGGGCCTATAGACGACGTTCGATACGAGGCCAGGTTCTTCCATCAGAATGCGAAGCGTGTCGCTCGGATGAACCCAAAAGCCAAGCTTTTGACTCAGAGCCAGACCAGGCCTTGCCGTTTGAATGAGAAAGAGAAGGATTGCGCTACAGTTTTCATCAAAGAAATAATAATCAATGCGGCTCGGCGCTAGCTCCCAGAGACTTTCCATCATGCTGCGGGTTTCGGCTTCCGAAAAGTTCAGATCATATTCCCAAAGATCACGGCTTTCCGCATTCGCATACTCCTGAACCTTTGAGTAGTAAGGCATCAGCCCGAACTTTCCGGGAAAGCTGCCCGTCAGTCCCATGATCGTATAGAGAATCGGCGTGTTCGTGGTCGGCTCAGCTGCAAAATTCACAGCTTTGTCGAGCAGCGGCGCTGCATGGGTAGAACCGCGTCTCAGGCGAAGAAAGGTGTGCCCCATCATCGAACTTGGATTGTTGATGAAGTAGCTCGAGAAAATGAGCGACACGGCTTTGGGTTTGGAGATCTCTAGCCAGTTCTCAAACTCAGGACATTGAATTGCGGGAATTTTCAGGAAGGGTCGATTGCGTTTGACCCAGGATGTACGCGCAGGAAAGCGGCACGATATCCGCTCCTGCTCAGGAAGCTTTGGATCATCTTTTTGCAAAGCGATGAGAAAGGCCTCGAGCTCGTGATCAGAATTGACGTTTCCGTCAGGCGCAAGAAAAAACTCAGGGCTATCGACGAGACTGTTCGCAGACGTGAAGACACGCGGCGAGTAATAGAGAAGCTGCCGCCAGCTTGCACGAGCGCTCGTGCCTTCGGAGGCAATCAATTCCTGACCACCGGGAAAGATCATAAACACTGTATGCAGACAGAGACAGGACAGGACCCCGGTTAGGATCCTGTCCGACTTTGACTTTAGATAAGTCTTGTACATGGAGTGGTCAATACCGCCTTATAGCCCTTGAGGATCGAGTCAGCTTCTGAAGCTTTGTAGATCTGCTGATAGTTGGCTTTGGAAGCGTCAGCAAACTGATCGGCCTGGCAACCCAATAGGTCAGCAAACGCAGTCAGAGTCTCGCCCTTGCCGCTAACCGCTTCTCTTTTGAGAGAAACCAGGTTGGCTTCGATAAATACTTTTTGTTCCATAGCTGTCTGATGAGCGCTTGGCTTACAGTGCAGAGTTCCAAAGGAGATACCGAAGGTTTGTGATCCGACAGTGCCGTTGGTGGTCGCTGCAAAGATTTGCATTGTGCCATCTTCTTTGATGAGTTCAGCACCGAGACCGCAACCGGCCATCTGGTATCCAGCCTGATAAGCAGGAACTTCTTGAGCCGCGCGTGGCGCCGAAGGAGGAGGTGGTGGTGCGACTTCGCCTGCTGGAGGAGGTGGCGGCGGACCTTTTTTCTTCTTAGGTGCTGGCTTAGCCATGGCTATGCTTGGCACGAGAAGAAAGGACAATGCGAGAAGGCGAGATGTCGTGAGTTTCATGAAGCGCCCCTTGTATTTAGATCAGGTTGGAACAAGCATTTTGCAGTTCGGTACTTTTTCTGAGCGAAGTCTTCGTGGCTTCGAGGACAGCGATTGCGCCCGGTGCTCGGAAGATTTGTGCTTCATCAGATTTGGCAACCGACTTGAACGCGCCGTAGGACTGAGCATTACAGCCTAGAACTTCCGCATAACCCTTCAGATACTCGCCATCGCCCTTGACCATGTCGCGGCGAAGGTTTTCGAGGTTCGAACGAACGTAATGCTGCTGTTGCTCAAGTGCGGCCGCTTTGTCTGCAGGCAGACAGTTCGATGTTCCGCTGGTGATACCAAAGGTCTGGTTGCCGCCAGTCGCGTTCAGGGTAGCTGCGAGGATTTGCACTTTGTCATCTGTTTTGACGACAAGAGAACCAAGTCCACAACCAGCCATACCGTAGTTCTTAGCGAACGCAGTGCCTTGGCTTAAAAGCAGTGCGAGTGGCGCAAGATGCCATAGCTTCATACATTGTCTCCGTCATGTGAAGGAAAACCCATTTCATTCCAGGTAACAGAGACTTATCAAAAGCGTCAATCTGCAAATTCTGACCGCTTGGCAAAGCGTTGCCTGAACTGTGATTCAGAAAAGCGAAAAGAAAATTAAATTATTTTTGCTGAAACAAAAAAAGCTCTCCCTATGGGAGAGCCTCACATTTGAGATGAATACATTGTGATCGAAAGACTAGACTTGGATGCTTTGAAAAAGATCTTTGATCTTCTTCATTCGCCTCGAGTTCTTGCCCATGTCCCAGTAACCTTCCCGGGAAGCTGATCGAAAATGAATCATCTGCTTCTCCTCATCGATCAAAAATTCCACATCATCGATCGCTTTGAAGAAAAAAGTCTGAAATTCAAAGTGCAGATAAGGTCCATCCTCTGAGACGAGAGAGGTACCGGAAAGCGAGGCTGCGATTGCTTTCAATCTCTCTTTGGCAGAATCTTCGGTGCCTTCAAAAGAGATGGGCTCGAGAAAATGACGCTGATCCTTCGGAAAATAACTGCAAACAGCATTTGGCATTTCTGGACATGGGGATAAGCCTCCATCATGCTGGATACCCAAATAGGTCGAAGCTTCTTCTGGAGTCATGCGTTTCAAAATTCGTCCCCTCTAACCTACCCACTCATCAGACGCAGCAATCTACTCTTTGGCAATATAACGCAAAACCTTATTCGGGAACAACTGCTCCGCCGTTACGAGAATCGGAAGCACCGGTCCAGCGGCCGGTTTCCTCGTCGTAGGCCAAAGCCTCAATGTCTCCAAAATCCCTTGCTGAATCGTTAAAGATATGGCCTTTGGCTTCGAGAATTTTACGGCTGTCGGGGTTGATACCGTTCGGTTCCCAGTAGATCTTGTCCGGCATCCACTGGTGGTGAAAGCGCGGAGCGTCTGCCGCTGCCTGGATATCCATTTTGAAAACGAGTCGGTTTAGAATTGTTTGAGTTACGGAATTTATGATGGTTGGTCCGCCCGGAGCCCCAACCGCAAGCACGAGCTCTTTACCTTTGTAAACCAAGGTCGGTGACATCGAGGAGAGAGGGCGTTTTCCGGCGGCAATCAGGTTTCGCGCCCCTTGCTTGAGGCCAAACATATTATTCGTACCGAGCTTGACCGTGAAGTCGTCCATTTCATTATTCATGAGAATGCCCGTGCCCTTGATCACAACGCCCGATCCGTAGGAGCCGTTCAGGGTGTAGGTG
>SEDW01001025.1 GCA_004193325.1 Pseudomonadota bacterium
TTCGAGGTTCCCACCTTCGTCCCGGTCTTAGGATTTATCCTTTGCCTCCTCTTGCTCTCTCAAGCTGATAAAGCCGCCTGGCTGGTAGCCCTCGGAGTTTTTGCGACGATTGGAATCCTCTTTGCCATCATTCGCCCCAAGCTCGATCAATCCGCGCAAGAAGATCTGGCGTCCTAGGAATTTTCTGTATGTCTGGAGACCGGTGACAAAGGTCTGAGAGCCGGATTTGGCTGAATCAAGATCTTGGCTAAAAAGATTTAACATCTGAATATCTCTAGCTTAAATAATCTGTTTCTAAGAGATACTCTTGTTATTGTCTGAGAGCTGCGACAGTCATATCCTGCAGCAATATATTTTGCTAAACAGTACACCGAACAGTAGCCCTTAGGAGTTCTCTTGAAAACCTTGCCTTCGCGTATGTGCGCACTGGTATTTTCCATAAGCGTTGTCTCTTGCTCCGGCAAGAGTGACGGTCCAAAAGTTTCGCCAACGCCCCCAACGACGACCCAAGAAACACCAGCTCCGGCGGCAACCGCTCCCGGTGGAGATGGAACAGAAACAGGGCTGACACCTGCGATCACTCCGATCACAGAGACTCCAGTCGCCCCTACCCCTCTGCCCACGACTCCTGAAGAGACACCGACAACCGAAACTCCAGGCACTCTGCCTCCAGTGGTCGAAGTCCCTCCAACCAACACTCCAGTGGTTGAGCCTCTACCTCCTGCTGAGCCGGCCCCACAGATCGCCCGCTTTATCACCTGGATCGATCTCATTGAAAAAGATCTGATGGTTGCTGATCCTGCAACTGTTCCGGACGTTCTCTACAAGAACAAGGCTCGCGAGAAAATATTCAACATCCAGGCGCTTGGACGAATCTACAAAGACGTCGATCCCGGTTTCAAAAAACTTCATGATCACTTTCGTGACCTCGAAGATGCCATCGGCGATTACCAGAAGTGGGCTGATTACGAAGAGGAAGGCATCCGTGATGGTGTCAGTGCCATCGTTCTCGCTAAGCTAAAGGCTAACCGAGAAGCAGGCCGAATCCGTCTCGTCAACACATTGCGTGACTCGAATTTTCTCCCTTCTCAAGAAGGTGATGTCCCCTACACAGTTGAGCTGAGACAATTCCTCACCAACTATACCTGGCCAAGCGTGACTGCCGATCGCAAATTTGTCGTCAACGAGATGGTTAAAGAACTGCAAAAGCTTAAGACAGCCGTATACGATTTCAGTCACCTGGAAGATGGCAATGGCGTGCACGAGTATCGCCGCAAACTGCGCTGGTTCTCTATGGAATCGCGCGGCCTCAACGGTCTCATCACAATGAAGCCGAAAGACACGAAATGTCCTGTCGATAGCTGGTCGTATTTGATCAACGACAGCATCGCGACGACCAAATACGCGGTCCTGCCTCCCTCACTCTCAGAGCCAAATCCAATCACACTGACTCCATGCCTCTA